>CAITXU010000256.1 GCA_903896505.1 uncultured Verrucomicrobiota bacterium
ATCGGTGAGATTCGAGATGCGGAGACGGCGAATATCGCGGTACAGGCGGGTTTGACCGGACATCTGGTCCTGAGCACCATTCACGCTTCGAGTACCGCGGGCGTTTTTGCCCGGCTCATCAACATGGGGATCGAACCGTTCCTTCTGGCTTCGTCGATTGTCGGGGTGGTGGGCTTGCGGTTGATTCGAAGGAACTGCCCGGTTTGCGCCGAGGTCTATGATCCGGAACCGCATCTCCTGCAAATGATTCCGCCGGAGATTGTGGCTGAAACCCAATTTCGCCGGGGAACGGGCTGCACCTCGTGCAACCACACCGGCTTTAGCGGGCGCGTGGCGGTCACAGAGATGCTGGTGGTAGGTGAATCGCTCCGGGAAGCCGTCCTTGAACGTACTCCCACCCGTCGACTCCAGGAGATTGCCGTTAAAGACGGCCTCAAAACCCTCTGGCACATGGGGCTGCGAAGAGTGGTCAATGGCGAAACCACGCTTGAGGAAATCATGCGTGTCATTGGACTGGAGGGATTTTGAGGTCCCCGCGTCCTCGATAACTTCAATGTCCGGCGCCAGCGGGATTACTGACGGGTCGTAAACGGTCCAAACTGGCGGGATCAATGCTTCGGACAGCGCTGGCGTCGGCGGGGTCAATCGGATTGCGGTTCTCGTCCACCTTTACCCGCCGATGAATCATGCTCCCAGTCTGCGGAGGAACCTCGACATAATGGTCGGAGGAGGAACCGCCAGCCGCAGACTTGTCCGAGCTGCATCCGGCAAGTCCCAAGATCAACACAGTGCTCCACCAAGCCAGTAGCTGACGAATCGATAAACGCATAAGGGACCAGAGCAGACTGTCGTCCGCTTCTCAATCGCAAACTATCGTGGCGGCGGAGCCGGAGACGAGACCGCCTCAGGCTCGGTAATAGCAAGAAAGACCGACTCAAGTGCACCATTATGACCCGAATCGCGGCGCAATTCGTCGGCAGTCCCCACCGCCACAAGCTTTCCTCGGTGCACGATGCCAATGCGGTCAGCCATTTCTTCGGCGACATTGATTTGGTGGGTGCTCAGAAATACGGTCATCCCCTGGCCGGTTCGCTCCTTGAGGATGTCCTTGACCACCCGCGCATGATGCGGATCGAGCCCGACCATGGGCTCATCGATAACGAAAACTTCCGGTCGATGCAGCAGAGCGCTGGCAATGGCCACCCGCTGCCGGGTTCCATGGCTGAGGCTGTCAATCGGCTTGTCCAGCCACGGCTCCAGATTAAATCGGGATATCAATTCTCCGGCCTCCCGACGGATTTCAGCGTCGGTCATCCGGAACAATTGCCCGGTGAACCGGATGAACTCCCACGGAGAAAGTTTGTCGTAAAGAAACGGGAAGTCCGGTACGTAGCTCAGCCGGGCACGGGCCTCCAGCGGCTGTGATTGGACATCGAAGCCTGCCACGCGGACCCTTCCCTCACTCGGCTTTATGAGCCCGACCACCAATTTGATGGTCGTGGTCTTTCCGGCGGCATTTGGGCCCAGTACTGCAAAAAATTGTCCGCGGGGAACCACAAGGGAAATCCCATCAACGGCATGAACATCGCCAAAGTGTTTGGCCAGATTCTCGAGTTCGATCACGGGAGGAGTGGGAATGGAGGCAACCAAGAGGGCCTGACAGAAAGATTTTTTTTAGGGGTGTTCCAATGGAGATACCGCCTCATTGGTCAGTTCGTAGTGGTCCGGCAGGTTGATCTTGAGCAGTTCCCCTGCACGGCTGACGAAAATCGTGATATCGAATCGGTCCATCAGCCTTGCATGCACAGAATAGGCTCGAATCCGTTGGCGGCCCACCCGAAACCAGTCGTCGCCCGCTGTCCAACGCAAGGCGGAACCCGGCCCGGAGGCGATCGAAGCGGAGGGATGGTTCAGATCAAATCCGGGCGGAAGAAAGCCTTTCAACGGGGCGATCAGAGAGGACCACTGACGGAGATCAGCGACCGTGAACACCTGTTCCGAAACGGACCGACCTTCTTCGCTTCGGACATGGACGGCATCCTCACCAGACTTGACCCGAAACTGCCAGGACCGTGGACGTTGTATGACCTTGATATCCAGACTACGCCACACCAAGTTGGTCTCCAATTCCACCCGGGCGACCACTCGCCATCGACTTGAAGGTTCCTCTCCATTCAGGCTCAAGTCAGTTTCCAATAAGTAGCCACTCGCCCTTCTCACCATGCCTTCCGGTTCAAAATTGCTGCCCGAACGACCATCCTGTTCCTCCTCCAGAATGGAGGGCACCCACTGCAACTGACCGATCCGTTGCCCCTGATGTTGTATGGTTAAAGACGAGCGGTCGGCGGAGGTGATCACCCTTCGGGCCACCATTTCTACAGGAACTTCGGAAACAGTTTCCCTGCCTCCGCCATACTCCGCACGCCAAAGGAGGAAGTTCATCAACAGCCAAAAGACCGTGATGAAACCCAACGCGATGCGCCCCGTGGTCACATCCAGACCGTACCCGATTCACAAGGAAGGGCAAAATCAGTTCAGTGGCGATCGGGGATGGTCAGACTCTGTCCTGGTTTCAGCTTCCGGGGATCGACGTTTCGATTGGCTGATTGGAGTTGCGCCGTGGTCACTCCGTACTTTCGAGCAATCGTAGCCATTGTATCCCCGGATCGTACAACGTGAGTATGAACCGGGGATGGGACCGGGGCAGAACGGGAGGTCGTGTTTGAACGAACCGGGGTCTCTTTCTGCGGAGTAGAAGTTCCGCTGGAACGAGCAGGAGCGGGTGCCGGATTGGATGGGGCAACGCGGGCAGGCAGAGACGGCGTGGCGGTGGGAACGGGGTCCGATCCGGAAGGAATGGAACTTTCTGGAGATTGTGCGGCTGCCAGTCGGAGCTTCAATTCCTTGATGGTAGCTTCCAATTCAGCGTTGCGTCGCTTCAGGTCATCCAGTTGGGTCTGGCTTTGCTGTTGACCAAAGGCGGAGGCAAATTGAATGGCTAATTGTATCTGCCCCTGTCGGATGGCATTCTCGATGGTCGGATCGTCCGCTTCCTTTTCATGCCGCCGCTTCTTGATCTGTTGGCATCGGCGAAAATGGTAAATGGAGAGGACGTAATCGTGGAATTTGTCCTGATAAAGGAATCCGAGGTCCCAATGCGCCGCTGCGTTGTTCGGATTGGCTTCAATGGCCCGATTGTAGGCCGCCACCGCATCATCATAGGCCCCCTGCAAATTGTAGTTGTAGGCAGCAACAAAGTTGGCCTCCCGGCGTTCATCGGGATTGGCGCGGTGCCAGAGCTCACACCCCGACAGCAGGATCATCGCCGCCAGCCCCGCAGCCGCGATTCCGGCCCGGGGCAGCCGCCGGAAAGTTCGAAGCATGGGCGTCAGGCTAGAGAAATACCGTCCGACGTCAACGCGGCGGAGTCGCAGACGGCGTGTTCGTCTTCGGAATGCCGAAGTCCGAGGGCAAACCCAGCTTGCTCCTCAAGACCTGCTGAAATTCGGGATTGAAATCGGCCGCCGGTGCCAGGATATCCAGCAGAACCGTGCGCTTGATTTCCGACATTTCCGGCAAGGCCACACGGGTTACCGTGCCCGGGAGCGAGGTCCTTTCGCGGTAATTCGCATGGATGCGCAGAGCCATCCGATCCAGGCCAATCGATTGGTCATCATCGTCCAGCGCCAGATAGTAAAAGGACTGAGTGATGAATCCCTGAAGCAATGCAGTGACACGGTCTCGCGAGGTTTCGTTCACATCCTCCGTCACCTTGCTCAACGCGAAGTCTTCCATGGTTGAGTCTTCCGGGATGCCGGTCTGCGGTCCGACTCCATACTTGGTACGAATATAGTTGAACCATTGACGAGCCTCCTTCTCCCGGTTGTTGGCGTACAGAAAATAGACGGCATCCTTGAGGAAGTTGCGATGTGCCCGACCAAAATGGTCAGCGTTGTCCGGCTCGGCGGCAATGGCTTCCTCATAGGCGCGTGAGACGTTGGTCACCACGCCCAGGTTGGGAGCCAGCTCGATCCGCTTGGCAAATCGATTGGTGATCACTCGTCCGTGATGAAATGTGGCCAGCATGGGCTGAAAGATTTCCCGGCGCAGGGGCACCTGATCCTGGGCTGGAGAGTATTTGATCCCCAGGGTCGCCCAATAGATAACGTGAGCCTCTGGCAATCGCCAATCGAGGGGACCGTATCGTTCGTCCACCCCCAACATCCAATCCGGCTCCAATTTGTACTGTTGACGGAGTCGACGAAGGCGTTCGACAGCCGCCGGAGTCGATGGCTGCTTCAAATCGCCCACATTCAAATGCCCACCCGGAATGACCTCGTCCATCATGGCCGCCCAACGGGTTTTATAAAGCCAGTGGGCGTCATCCAAATTCGCCCCCATCTTGTGTTGGAAAAGCCATCCCAGCTCGCGGTACATGAGCACTTGGTTTGGATTGTACCGAAGTCCCTCGTCACGAATTAGTTCTATACCTCTCTGAACCCATCGCCATCGTTCCTCCGGCTCGGGAAATTTCACCGAAATATTGTAAGCCATATTCCAGGCTTGGTTGACCCAAACCTGGGTCATGTGCGGTTGCAGTTTGGTGATCCAGTCGGCCAATTGCACCGCCTCAAAATATTTTCCATCCTCCTGCAACTCAGTGGTCCGAATCCAAAGGGCATTGGCAATCAAACCCCGGAATCCGCCCAAGGCCACGGTCGTAAATGCAAGAATGGGAGGTGCGTTGCTGATGACGGCCGTCCGGGTAAGTCCCAGCCCTTCCCGGGAAACATTCAGCCTGGACTGCACAAATCCAGACGCCACCAGTGCCACCACCACGATCGTCACCCACAATATGCGTAATCCCTTCATGATCGGTTCGCGCTACTGCGGAGCTGCCAGCTCACGACGGGTAAAGACCCATATTCCAAGAGCGGCAAAAACTCCACCGCCCACACCCACGATCTCCAGTGCCGCCAGACTCACACGAGCCCAGGAAAGGTTGCGCCCTGTGCTCAAGGCATCAATGGGATCCGATCCAGTGATTCGGTCCAGGCACCATTTGATGGCTCCATAGACCTGAACGGAAGCCTGGTTTAAAAGGGTCGGCTGTGTCACTGTCCCCGTCTCACTGCTGACACCAATCACTCCTCCCTGATCGATAACCTGCTTGATGGTTCCCCCTGACAACCCGACAAGCAGGACGGAAAAGGCAACAAAAGTCGCCACGTTGAATTGGAGCTTGGACGCCGTACAAAGACCAATCGCCGCCAAGAGTCCCAGCCAAAAGGCGATGACCAGGAGACCACGCGCGAAATTCAGCGGAAATGTGCTCGCCGGAAATAGAACCTCCAGACCGTCTTGCAATCCAAACAATACCGGTCTTTCCCCCAAATTCACACAATCAATGGTTAGGGTCCCGTTGGTGCCGATATGGTTGGGCTCTATGGGAAAGACCGTGAAGGACTCGGCTCCGAAGCTATTGCGAAACCGCTGTCTTCGATGCCCCTCGGTCGGACCGATCTCCCAACCAAATTCAAAAGTAGCCCCCGTTCCGGCATATTCCGGGCTGTAAATCTTGGTTCGTAGATACAGGGGAATATCCTTCAACGATTCAGCCATCCCACTTCCAAGCGGGACGACCCAGCGTCGCACCTCGCCGGGACGGAGATAGGTCACCGCAGCCAGCAACTCCTCACGAATCTGCTTGCGAACAAAATCGTGATCGAATGATTGAATGGATTCCCGCTTGATGCGCTCCTGGTATCGCTTTTCAACCTCAGCCTCGACATTCGGAGTCGGCTCCTTCGCCGAATTCCTTGCGACGAGCACTTCCGCCCGAAGTCGGGATTGTTCCGCAGGTTCGAGACTCCGGGCTTTGTACTCCAAAAGCACCAGCACGGCCATCCCGGCCACCGACAGCAGAGCTAGATTGAGGACCATGATCCCCAGCCATTTGCCCATCCAGATTTGCCACCGGGGAATCGGCTTGGAGCAAAGCAATTGGATTGAAAAGTCCTCCGTTTCCCGGGCAAGTGTCCCGCACCCCATCCATAGGGTGGCCAGACCCAACAGCGCCGTGATGCTGCTCAGAGTGTAGGTGATGAGAATCTGTGTGAAACCCTGAGCAGAGCCATCATGTTTCAACACGAGAGGCAAAACGATCACCACGGTCAGCAGTAAGGCTGCCAAAACAAGGACCAGCCGAAAGCGGAGCAACGCGCGGAGCGTCAACCGGGCCACTGCAAGCATCGGTTGCATCGGAGGTTATTCCTTGGGCTTGGTGCCTCCCAACAAGCTCGATAATCGCTCATTGGCCTTACCGAGGTCCACCTCTGCTACCGTGGACTCCGGAGCTGTTGCCGGACTGGATGGCGCCGGAGTGGACTGCTCGGGTGTCGATTGACCCATAGTGAGCGCGGACAGGCGGGATTCATCCACCCGGGGGCCCTCAGGTATGGCGGCGACCGTGGCTGGCTGAGGTGCATTGGGACGGGTCAAACGATCAAGAACCGACTCGGACTGTCCCGCACCGCCCTCTGCCGTCCCGCGGATGAACTGGGCCACCTGATTTCCACTGGTGGCACCGCTGGTCGCCGATTGACTTCTGGCGCGGTGGACCACTCCCAGAAAATAACTCTCCAGATTTTGGGTCGGATTCTCGATGCGCACCCGATCCCCTGCCTCTTCGCGAAGAATTCCCAGCACCCGTTCCGTGGTTTCGCGGCTCAACACCGGCGAAGTGATCCGCACTTCATCGGGTGCCGAAAGCAATTCCCGGAGGGTCCCTTGCGCCTGTATTTTACCTCCGTAATAAATCACCACCCGGTCACACACATCCTCCACATCGCTCAGAAGATGACTGCTCAGGATGACCGTCTTGCCCCGCCGGGCAAGAGCGAGAATCAGGTCCTTAATCTCACGGCAACCGATCGGATCGAGGCCCGCCGTTGGTTCATCCAGAATCACCA
>CAITXU010000257.1 GCA_903896505.1 uncultured Verrucomicrobiota bacterium
AAGAATTGCCCCAGATTTCCCCTATAAGCGTTGTAAATAGACTGGTCCGATTGAATGTCCCACAGTGCTCCGGGCGCATTTGTGATGGAGCCCAACGAACTTCCTCCATAATTATAAAGAAACACTGAGCCATCCAGCCAATGAACGGTTCCCCGATTGGTTAAAGGGCTGAAGATCGCGGTGCCCGCGGCAAGATTCACAACTCCGCTCGTTGCGATTTCACCTGAAATATTAGCCCCATTGACCGTCAAAGTGCCCACAAAATGGTTCAGGATCACCTCGCCGCCAGTAAACCAGATCGGACCGGGCCCATGAAAATTCGTCGGAGTGGCGCTCAGCGTTTCGGTTCCGGTGAAGTAAATCGCTCCAGAGGCGTCAGCCTGAAAGATTCCACCCAAATCGCAGCCACCGTTAAAATTAATCGCTCCGGACGTCGCGTGGACGGTACCGCTATTCGTGAATGCACGGTCAAATTGAAGCGTACCGGAATTGACTTGAACGTTGCCGCTGCTTTGAACGGGGATTACAAAATCCGCTGTTCCCGAGCCCGCGGATTTGAGGAGGGTGCCAGCATTGAAGAATTGCCCCAGATTTCCCCTATAAGCGTTGTAAATAGACTGGTCCGATTGAATGTCCCACAGCGCGCCTGACGCATTGATGATTGAGCCCGAGTAATTTCCTCCGTCATTGTAAAGATACACCGAACCTGCCAACCAATGAACGGTTCCCCGATTGGTTAATGGGCTGAAGATATAGAGACCAGGATCGATATTCAGTACTCCCGTAGCAGATACCGTGAATGAACCGTTCGGGGAGATTGAACCACCAGAAAGATTTACGATTCCACTCCAAACTGAGGAACCGTCCAAGGAACCGCTCGCGCAATTAAATTGGCCTTTGGGATTGATGGTGGCCTGTCCATTGAGAGTCAAGACCTGCCCATTGATCACCATTGCTTGGGTATGTACCCCGCCAGGTGCGCCTAATACCAAACCCGCAATCGAGGCATTGACGTCAACCGTTACAGTGTAGTCGGCGTCTCGGGTTATAGTGGCGGTATCGCTGGCACCTGGCACTTGGTGGGGACTCCAATTGGCCGCCACACTCCAATTACCTCCGGCGGTGTTGGTCCAGGTGATCGTCGCAGCGATTGCGGAGTTCTTGGCCAGGCAGATCATCAGGATAGCCCAGTAAAAGGCGCATCTTTTGAACCCATTAATAGTCATAATATTAGAGAAGAATTTTGGGCGGGCGGAAAACAATTGGGATAGACTCAACATCCTCGGGTGATCATCGATGCCAGCATTCTACTCGAGAAACTGCGACGGAATGGAATACGCCTGCAGACGGACCTGCCCCGATGCCATTTGGACCAAGGGCCGCAGCTCTTTTCGGCTCCCGCTTCGTTGCTCACTCCTCACAGACCACTGCGGGTATGCTCGTCGCTCGTCGCTTCGCGGGAGCCGAAAATCCCTCGTGGCAAACTGTAAGCTATTTCGGAAACACGACACTAGCGTTTCAAGAGGGACATTCATGGGTGCGAAGCGCGGATAGGCAAATCTGAGGCGATTTCGGCGTGGGGTACAAATAAGTCAAGCCCGAAAGGCGGTTCGGATCCCCTCCCAAGGCACCCACTGTCCTCTTCTTGATCTGCGCAACTGGCGTGATTCGAACCGCCACGGCTCACCGGGAGGTTCGCCCCACCGATGTTTATATTATTCAATATGTTGCACTTGAATCGTATGGTTGGGAAGAAAAGCTGTTATTTGGAGGACGAGAACGTCTGCGTTTGAGCGCGAGAGGCGGCGAACGACTCCGGTTTGCCACCGTTCGGTAATAACCGGTTCCTTGGCAGCGGGTTTAGGGTCGCTTTTGGCTTGGGAACTGCTTCTATTTTACAGAATTCCTTTCCCCCTATGTTCCGATCCGCATTCCCGATGGTTCGATGTCTGGTCTTGGTGGCGCTTGGCCTGTGGGTGAATGCGACCACCCTGAATGCCGGCGGCTTCCGGGTCCTCGTGTTTACCAAAACCCTGGGTTTCCGACACGATTCGATCCCCAATGGCATTGCCGCCGTTCGGGCGCTCGGAGCTGCCAACAATTTCACGGTCACCGCCACCGAGGATGCCACCGCGTTCAACGACACCAATCTGACGAGCTTTGCCTGCGTCATCTTCCTCTCCACGACGGGCGAGGTTCTCGACGCTACGCAACAGGCTGCCTTTCAACGCTATATTGAGGCAGGCGGCGGGTTCGTGGGGATTCATGCGGCCGCCGACACCGAGTACTCGTGGCCACGGTACGGACAGTTGGTTGGAGCCTATTTCAAGAGCCACCCAGCCGTTCAGCTGGCCACAATCAAGATCAACGACTTCGTGCATCCGAGTACCGTTGGCTTGCCCAAGAGATGGATTCGCACCGACGAGTGGTATTCCTTCCAATCCAATCCCCGGGGAAAGGTTCACGTGCTGGCCACGCTCGATGAGGGGACATATCCGCCCGTTGACCGGATGGGCTTCGATCACCCCACCGCCTGGTGTCACAACTTCGATGGCGGTCGCGCCTGGTACACGGGCGGCGGTCACACCCAGGCGAGCTATTCGGGGCCCGACTTCCTGAGGCACATCCTCGGAGGACTTCTCTGGGCCGCCGGCGCGCAGCCGGGTGATGCCGATGCGACCATCGACACCCATTTCCAAAAGGTCATTCTGGACCCCACTCCGCAAGACCCGATGCAAATGTCCATCGCCGCCGACGGACGGGTGTTCTATGACGAGCGCGCCGGGAAAGTCAAAATGTGGAAACCCGACACGCGGTCCACGGTTGTGGTGGGAACCATTGCCATCGACGAGGGTCGCGAAGACGGTTTGCTTGGGATTGCTCTGGACCCGAATTTTGCCACCAACCACTGGCTTTACCTCTTCTACTCACCGCCCGGCAATGTTTCGGAACAACACGTGTCCCGGTTTACGCTAAGTGGGGAGACCATCGACCTCGCCTCCGAAAAGGACCCCTTGACCTATTCGTGGAGCTTCTATGGCGACTGGAAGGTGGATACCACCGACCCGAACCCCACCTTTCAATATACCACCCCGGGCAATTATCAGGCCCGACTGACGGTGATGGATAACAACGGGAATTCCGCAGTGGCCAATCTGGCCATCGTTGTTGGAAATACGCCTCCGGTGGTATCGATTGTTGAGCCGCCGAATGGAGCCTTTTTCGATTGGGGTGCGAATATCCGATTCAATGTTCAGGCATTCGATGCGGAAGACGGGGTAGTCCCTTGCGACCAAATCCAGGTAGAACCGAAGCTCGGTCATAACGACCATGCGCACGATGAGGGAAGCTTTCCCGGATGCGACGGAGTCTTCCAGGCACCCGTGAAGGATGATCCTGACACCGACCTCCTGTTTCTCGTGCTGCGCGCCAGTGTGACCGATAAGGGCAATCCACCGGCGGCTCCCCTCCTCGGTCGAACAGTGTTCGAAAAATCGCCCATGCGACGATTGTCGGAGGCACAGTTCGGATACAGGTTCAGTAGGTCCTGCGGAGGACCTGTTGGCTTCGCCTGCGCGGAATCGGCGCGATCTGAACCGCCGCGGCTCACCAGGAGGTTCGCCCTACCGATGTAGCTCTTAATCCGTTGGTTCCATTCGAATTGAAGCAACGGAACTTCACGGCGTTGGCTGCCGCTGGGCGGTGTAAATGCCGCCGGGTCCGCTCACGAAAGTCGCCACCATGCAGGCCGTCGCCAAATAAACCGTGGGTCCGCTCCCAAACAACTCAATCCCCATCAGGGTACAGGCCAGGGGCGTGTTGCTGGCGGCCGCAAACACAGACACCATTCCCAGGCCCGCCAACCAGTCGACGGGGACACCGAGAGCGCCGCTGAGAGCGTTGCCCAATGCCGCACCGATAAAGAACAGCGGTGTCACCTCACCGCCCTTGAATCCGGAGCCCAGGGTCAGGGTCGTCAATACCAGCTTCCAAAGCCAACTCAACGAAACGGCGCCGCCCTCATGGAAACAGGAAACCAGGGTGACATCTCCTGGATTTGGACTGGTGACGCCGAGACCGAGATAGGAGCGGTTACCAATGATCCAGGTCAACAGCAGGACACCCAGGCCTCCAAGGACGGGTCGCAACCAAGCCTGATGGACCCGGGTCACAAAGAACCGTTGGACCGCATGACTAGTTCGGATGAATCCGGCGGCGACCCAACCGAAGGCCAGGGCGGCACCCGCGGCCTTTACCAGAAGGAGCAAATCCAGGTGCCCAAAACCAAACCGGGTTGACGGTTCAATGGCAGCGATGGCATAGGCCGTGTGATGAATGCCCCACGCGGTGCAGGTGAGGTCGCCCAGGACCCCCGCGATAAGGCACGGAACCAAGGCCTCTGAAAAAAGGCGTCCCCTGGTCAGAACCTCGAGAGCAAAAACAGCTCCGGCCAGCGGGGTTCCAAAAACGGAGCCGAACCCCGCCGCCACTCCGGCCAGAAGCACGGATGAATGTAGAGCCTTGGGAATACGGAACCCATCGAGAAAACCCCCGGCGATGGCCCCACCCATTTGAACGGCAGTTCCCTCGCGTCCGACGGAGCCACCGAAGAGATGGCTCAGGAGGGTCGTTCCGAGGATGAGGGGAGCCATTCGAAAGGGCACCCCGCCGCCGGGCTGATGGATTTCATCCAGAATCAGATTCGTTCCGCGTTCACTGCCGGAACCCCAGCGGTGATACAGCCAGACGATGATAGGCCCGCCCAGCGGAAGCAGAAAGAGGAGCCACGGATGGGCGAAGCGAAGGCGGGTGACCTGTTCGAGGGCAGTTAAAAACAGAGCGCTGGCCGATCCAGCCAGCACGGAAACGACCAGCACCGCCGGAAGCAGTCGAAGGAGATGGACGCCCCGGGAAGCCAACTGGCCGACAAAGGGAGGCGTCTTCACGGAGAGTTTGGACCGGTCCATCCGGCGGTTGATGGGACGACCTAACCGGCTGTCAGCGCCGCCCGTCCCTGACCCAAGGCCCCGGTCTTTTCGAGGTAATAGTCATAACCACCGGCATACGGCAGCACCTTGCCGGCGTTCACGTGCAGGACCTTGGTGGCCATTTTGCGGATGAAATGGACATCGTGCGAGATGAATACCAGCGTGCCTTCATACCGTTCGAGCGCGATGGTGAGTGATTCCACCGCCAGGATGTCGAGGTGGGTGGTCGGTTCGTCCATCAGCAGCAAATTGGGCGGGTCGACCAGGAATTTGACGAGGTTCAACCGGCTCTTTTCGCCGCCGCTCAATACCGAGGTCAGCTTGTAGATTTCTTCTTTTCGAAACAGGAAGGAGCCAAGAATGGCCCGGGCTTCGTCTTCCCGAAGAGCCGGGGCGCTGGCCAGGACTTCATCCAGCACGGTGCGGTTGGGATTGAGGGTGTCACCGCGATGCTGACTGAAATAACCCAGTTTGGCGTTGTGGCCTGGCTCCCGCTCACCTTTTTGAAATTCCAACACGCCGGCCAGGATTTTCAGCAACGTCGATTTTCCAGCGCCGTTGGGACCGACGAGAACCGTCCGCTCGCCGCGCTCGACGACAAGGTCGAGGCCGGCGTAAACCTGATTGCTGCCATAGGCCATGTGGATTCCCTTGAGGGAGATGGCCCGCTGACCGCCGCGGGGCGGAGGTGGAATCTGAAAGCGGAACGGCTTGCGGGGGGCCATCGGTTTCTCGATGAGCTCCATCCGCTCGATCTGCTTCAACTTCGACATGGCTTGCGACGCCTTGGAAGGGACGGCCCGGAATCGGTCGGCAAATTCCTGGAGAGACTGAATCTCTTTTTGCTGATTCTTATAGGCCGCCATCTGCCGATCATAGTTGGCCTCGCGTTGCTCCAGGAACGCGGTGTAGTTCCCGGTATAAGCAATCAGCTTCTTTTCGGATATCTCATACACTTCGGTGGCAATCTCGTCCATGAACTCCCGATCGTGAGAGATCATGAGGATCGCACCGGTGTAACTCTTGAGGTACTCCTGTAGCCAGAGCAACGACAGCAGGTCGAGGTGATTGGTCGGTTCGTCCAGCAGGAGCAGGTCGGGCTCCATGACCAGCAGCCGCGCCAGATGTGCCCGCATCACCCACCCGCCGCTCAGCTCCCGGGCGAGCTTGTTGAAGTTGCTCTCGCTGTAGCCCAGGCCGGCCAGCATCTTTTTGGCCCGTGCCTCGACTTCGGGATTGTTCAGCGCTTCATGCTTGGCGTGGGTCTCGAGATACTCAGGCCCCGATACAGTACCCGCCGCCTCGAGTTCCTTGAGCCGGTGTTCGAGACGTTCCAGCTCACCGGCCCGGCCGGTTGCGATTTCGAGGGCCGTCTCGTTTCCGGCGGTTTCCGCTTCCTGAGGCAGATAGCCGATCATGGTCCATTCGTCCCGCTCGATGGTGCCCTCGTCGGCCTGTTGTTGCTTGAGGATCAACGAGAAGAGGGTCGACTTCCCTGCACCGTTGGGTCCGACCAGGGCAACGCGGTCGCCATAGTTGACCTGCATGGCGGCATGTTCGAACAGAGTTCGACCGCCGACGGACATCTTGAGGTCTCGAATGGTAAGCATGATGAAAAAGCGGCTTCGAAATGAAGCCGAAGTCGTGCCTTTTACGCATTTCCGCAGTTCGTGGCGAGTCGAAAAAACAGGTGCCTTCGGGGGTGGAACCCGGCTGCAAACGCGCAGGCAACGGTCGACACTACCCATGAAGCAATCGTCGCGCCGTAGCGCAGACGGTCCCGTCTTAAAGAACAGCGCTTTTCCACTTTCCGGCGAACGGGCGAGGTCGTGCGCGGGCGACGGTGGTCGAAATCGATATGGAGATTTGTCCCGCAACGGTGGGACGTCCCTCTGGACGCAAATCCCTCCGAAGGAGGGACATCCAACGGAGGGATGCGCTCCCGCAAGTCCCTAATTACTGCTGGGATCATCACCACTCCTGATCTAAGGGTACCTTTGCAGCGCGCCGCCTGCCCGGCCGTAGGCGGTCCGAATCACGCATCCCCGGTTCAGGTGATCGATCTGCGTCGGGATTTAGGACGTCTTCACTTCCTTTTCCCATACCTGGATCGAGACCCGATTCGCGTCAGATAATGTCACTTGACTGGCAATGCAGGTGATCAAAGACTTCCAAAATGAAGCTTCCCCATCCGACCACGCTCGCCTGGCTTGTCCTTTTTTTATTGGGCATATCCATTGCCCGGGCGGGCTCGAACTACGGCACAGCCCACGACCTGTGGGACATCTCATGTGGAACCATCGTCGTGCGCAGTTCCCCGAGCGCGACCCAAAACGCATATGCCCCTGAGGATATCTTTGGTGGCAACCTGAAGCCCCACTCCCCGGAACCAGGTGACTTCATTTTTGCTGATGGATTTCCAGCGAGCCATATCGGCTTCATTGAATGGCGGACCTTGGCACCGGTGACCGTCGATCATTATGAACTCTATAGTGCCGGGGACGGAGCCCAGTTTGGCAACCAGCGGGAATTCGCCCGGTTTCGACTCCTGGCAAAATCCCCGGGTTCGCAGGACTTTGATTTGGTTCTTTCTGATGTGAGTCCCTCCCATCCGTTCAACCATCCGTTCGGAGTCACGGGCTTGGCACTTTCCGAGACGATCCCTGCGGTCACGGCCCAGGATTTCCGGGCCGAATTCACTCCTTACGCCACCAATTACTACAATGGGGTCCGCGTCATGGAATTGGACGGATTTGGTCCCTCGCAACCGTGGCCCGAAGCCGGGGTGGACACGGTCGCGAAATTCTGGTGGAAATCCGTCGCTGATCGCATTTACCAGCCCCAATCCTGGGACTTGAAAACAAAGGGCCCGTGGACAAACCTGGGAGAAACGGTCGTTGGAAACGGCGAAATTCAGAGTCTTCTGGACGAAACCAAGGCAGTTTCCGGTCGGCTTTACCGCGTGGTGGACGTCACACCGGTGGGGCCCTGATCCATTGCAATTCGACCTGTCGAATCAATGTCACATCGGTAGGGCGAGCCTCCCGGCGAGCCGCGGCGGTCCGATCCACCTCCGTCACGCGATTCGGACGGTCTGCGGCTGTGACCCGTGCGCCGTCGCCCCCACCGCCTAATCCTTCTTTCTCTGTGTCCTCTGAGCACTCTGTGGTTGATCCTCATGACAGTGACCAAGGGTTGAACCACAAAGAGCTCAGGGCAGTTATGGCTTGCCATGTCCATGGCATCGCCGCACGCTTTTTTCTATGGGCAGTCACTTGTACGCCGGACTCACCGGGCGTGTCTCCTGGTTTGCAAGGCGGTTTGGTTGGAGTGAAATATTGCTCAAGCCTTTGCGGGTTGTTTTCGCCCCCGTCATTCTACCGGTTCTAAGACCCGAATCATTCACCTGGCGGGGAAAGAAATTTTCCTGCTTTTACCACCGCTACAACATGACCTGGTGCGGCGAACGGATGATCGAGGTGCCCATCGGGGAGAGCCTTGTGACTGGAGCGAGCGGTGGCCGCGTTCTCGAAGTCGGCAATGTTCTCAGCCATTACTTTCCATCCCGCCACACCATCATCGATAAGTACGAGATATCGCCGGGTGTGATCAATACGGACATCATTGAGTACAATCCCGCCGAAAGATTTGATCTGATTCTGTCCATTTCCACGTTCGAGCATATCGGGTTTGACGATGACGCCCCCGGATCGTCCGGTGAAAAAATCCTGGCCTGTGTCCGCCATTGCCAATCCTTGCTGACCGACAAAGGACGCCTGTTCCTCACCTTCCCCACCGGGTATAATCCCGATCTCGACCGTTTGTTGGCCGATGGGTCTTTGTCACCGGTTAGCCTCGATTGTTTTTGGAGACAAGGCCCTCGAAAATGGGTGTCCTGCGACCTCCCCGAGGCGGCAAAGCACCCGTATCGCTCGCGCTATCCCTACGCAAATGGATTGATTCTGGCCGAATTCTCTCGTATGGACCGGGCGCATCCATGAGTTCTCATCCGTCGGGCGATGTTGATCGGGTCACCCCGGGCACCGTTTCCAATCCGGTGTGTTCGGTCCGTGTACCCAAGGCCGTGGCGCAGGTCACTCTGGCCCCACCCGGCGATATTCTTCCGCTGAGGACGCGATTCCGCGCGGAAATGAATTGCCAGGTGGTGCACGATTCCATTCACCGACGGGAAGGCTGGACCCGGACCTACCGCATTGATTTTGGGACATGCTTGATTGGATTTGGCACCGTGGCCATCGGTGGTCCGTGGAAGGAAAATCCGACCATCTTCGAATTCTATCTGCTGCCGGAACATCGGCTGCGGGCGTTTGACCATTTCGAAGCGTTCCTCTCGGTGTGCGAATCCCGTCATTTCGAGGTCCAGTCCAATGAGGTGTTGCTCGCGGTGATGCTGCATGCGTACGCCCGGGACATTGTCAGTGAGCGGATCGTTTTCGCTGACCAGGTCGCAACCCGACATTCCGGCAACGGGGCCGTCCTCCGCCAGTTGACTCCGGATAATGAGGTCCGCGCCTGCATGGACCTCCGTCAGGGCGGTGGCCAGTGGAATCTCGAGCGCGACGGTACTGTCATCGGTTCAGGCGGCGTCCTCTTCCACTACAATCGGCCTTATGGGGATATCCACATGGAAATCCATGAGCCCTTTCGACGTCAGGGTTTTGGTCAATTTCTGGTCCAGGAACTGAAGAAGGAATGTTACCGGCTCGGGGCCATCCCCGCCGCCCGGTGTTCCACTGAAAATCTGGCCTCGCGTGCCACCCTTCAAAACGCCGGGTTCATTCCCTACGCCCACATGTTGCTGGGGACATTGAAGGGGTGATGACCCGACGAAGTCCCCTCAGGTGACCACTTCCTGCAAAGCGATTCGGGAGGTAGCGGGATACCGCGCCGGATTTGGCAGAACCGGTGGTGACGAAGGCCGGCTGGGCGGGTGGTTCAAATCGAGAAAATACGCCAGGTCACACCGGCATGCCCCGTGGCAATTGGTAAACGTCTTGAACCCGTAGCGCTCATAGAGTGCGACCGCTTCCCGGAGCACCGATGCCGTCTCCAATTCCACCCGCTGGAAACCCATCTGGCGGGCAACGGCGAGAGCATGGTCCAACAAACGGCGGCCCAATCCTTTTCCCCGGACTCTTCGGTCCAGGTACATCTTGCGCAATTCGCAGGTCGTCGCAGTGACCTGGGCCAGGGCGACGGTTCCAAAAATGCGCCCGGATGAGTCCACCAGAACGTCGAAACGCCCCTTTTTGAACGAATAGTAGTCGCCGATATTTTGCAGGTCGGCGTCGGTCCCATCGGGATCGGGCTTCAGTCCGTATTCCCTCAGGACACCAAAGATCAATGCCTGGATGGCCCCCTGATCATCGTTCGTGGCCGGTCGCAAAACGAAGTCCATATAGAGAGTATCTCCGGCTTCCGGGATTGTGGTCAAGAACCACGAAAATCGGGATAGTGCCAGGTGACCTAAGGGTCTACCACGGGAAAGCGGACGTCTCGGCCGCCACACAAAAGGCCTTAGCGCAGACATTCATGTCTGCCAAATAATAGTTTTGTTCCTAACCATGCAATTAAACTACAACCTATTGAACAAGAGCAACATCGGTAGGGCGAGGCTCCGCCGAGCCGTGGCGGTGCGAACCACGCCAGCCCCGAAAATTATACCCGGCCTGAACCCGAAGCGCCACGGGTGGGTTGCTGCCGTATCGCCGACATTCTTGTCGGCTGGGCCGTGCCACGTCCCGATGCGGTCAGGCTCACCCACCGGCCCGGCAGGCCTGGAGGCCTGAGATACGGCAGGTTTGGAAACCTGCGCTACGGCGTGGCGCGAACATGCTTATCGGCTGATCTCCATCACCTCACGCTCCCAAAACTCCCGGGAGACGACGAAACCTCGATGGACGTTTTCCCAGACCGGTGGTAAATGTACGAACCCAGCACAATGTCTGCTCCGGCTCCATGGTTTAGAAGAGGGGCGACCGCCTTGACGGCGTTGCTGGCGTGCTGTCTCGAGACTTCGGCTGCTGTCGCTACAAACGCACCGGATGCAGCCCCGCCGCCGTCGCAGCCCTCGGAAGCGAAGGCATCCCAGCACTGGGCCTATCAACCTATCCGTCGGCCCACCGTTCCCGTTGGGGGCCATCCGATTGACGGGTTTATCCTCACCCGATTGTCCGAACATGGCCTGAAGCCTTCGCCTCCGGCGGAACCTGCGGACCTCGTCCGACGACTCTATTTTGACCTCATTGGGTTGCCCCCGACGCCGGACGAATTGACCCGCTATCTGACGGATTCGGTACCAGACCGATACGAACGACTGGTCGAACGCCTGTTGGCCTCCCCCCATTACGGCGAGCGATGGGGACGGCATTGGCTCGACCTGGCGCGCTTCAGCGAGAGCACCGGGTTCGAATACGACCGATTGCGCGACAATGCCTGGCCTTATCGGGACTACGTCATCCGGAGTTTCAATCTGGACAAGCCGTATGACCAATTCATGCGGGAGCAGATCGCGGGCGACGTCTTGGAACCGCTGACGTCCGATGGCATTCTGGGACCCAGCCTGCTCGTGTGCGGGGCCTATGATCAGGCGGGTAATGCCCAGGCCAACGCCACCCAACGGGCCATTACCCGCGAGGAGGAAATGGAGGACCTGCTGAGTGTCGTGGGCCAAACGTTTCTCGGATTGACGGTCAATTGTGCCCGCTGTCATGACCACAAATTCGATCCCATTCCGCAGCGGGATTATTTTCGTCTGAAGTCGGTGTTTGACGGCGTCAAACACGGCGAGCGACCGGTGGAAGGGGAAGCGGAACGACAGAGCCGCATGGCTCGACAAGCGGCGGCCCAGGCCCGCCTGAACGAGATCAACCGCGATGTCGCCCATTGGGATGACGTTGCCTGGCAGGCCGCTCGGCCTCGTCGTCCGCAGGCACCAGCGGAACCCGGTCCGGAAGCCTGGATGCGATGGACCTTCGAGGAACCGGGCTCATCCACGAATGCGATGGGAGAGGCCAAGGGTGGTGCCATTGTCCATAGTGGACAGCTCGAGCTTCCATCCGCCGGAGCCTATTTCCAGAGTGTCCCGATCGCGGTCGACCTTCGGGAAAAGACCTTGGAAGCCTGGGTGCGGTTGTCAGACCTCGGCCAGCGGGGTGGAGCCGCGATTTCGGTGGAGACGCTCGATGGTTCCCAGTTCGATGCCATCACCTTTGGGGAACGGCAGCCCGGCAAATGGACCGCCGGAAGTGACGGATTCCTCCGTACCCATGATTTGGATGCTCCTGTTGAAACCGCCGGTCCGGATGAATGGGTTCACGTCGCCGTCGTCTACGGGGCGGACCGTTGGGTCACGATTTACCGCAACGGCGAGCCGTATGGTCAGCCATACGTTACAGAAAACCCTTCACCGGTATTCAAGGCGGGTGCCGCCCACATTGTCCTGGGGCTCCGCCATCATGGAGGCGGTAGTCCGTGGCTGACCGGGGCGATTCGCAATGCGGCGGTGTATGCCCGGGCTCTGAGTGCGCAGGAAATCCAGGCGGCCTTTCGGGCCGGCGGATTCGGGTTTTCGAAAGAGGAACTCCTTGCGGGATTGACCTCCGAACAACGCACCGCGAGTGAACAAGCCCTTGTGGCCCTGCAAAAGGCCCGTCAGGACCTCTTGGATGCCAGTCGTCCGGGTCCGGTGGCGTATGCGGGTATCCGGGTTCAACCCGAGCCAACCCACCGTCTCAAGCGGGGGGATGTCAAATCCCCGGAGGAAGTGGTCTCTCCCGGGGGTCTGTCGGCTGTGACTGCGATATCGAGCGACTTCGGGTTGCCGGCGGATGCACCGGAGGCCTCCCGTCGCCGACGTTTTGCCGATTGGCTGACCGACCCACACAATCCGCTTCCGGCCCGGGTCATGGTCAACCGCATCTGGCAGTATCACTTTGGTCAGGGATTGGTGGCCACCTCCAGTGATTTTGGTGTGAACGGTGCCCGTCCCACGCATCCGGAATTGCTCGACTGGCTGGCCTCCGCCTTTATTGAAAGCGGATGGAGCATCAAAACTGTACATCGATGGATCGTCACTTCGGAAGCCTACCGTCAGTCTTCACGCGCCCAATCCGACGCATTGCGAATCGATGCCGATGATCAATGGCTCTGGCGTTTCCCGCCCCGGCGATTGGAAGCGGAGGTTGTTCGCGATGCCATGTTGACAGTGAGTGGCGAGTTGAATCGCGAATTCGGCGGACCCAGTTTCCGTCCATTCACCACCACCGATTTCAATGCCACGTTTTACTTTCCCTTTGATCGTGGCGATGGCGAATTCAACCGCCGCACCGTCTACCGGATGAACGTGAATTCCGGTAAAGATCCGTTCCTCGACGCCTTTGATTGTCCAGATCCCTCGGTCAAGACCCCCCGCCGGACGGTCACCATCACGCCCCTCCAGGCCCTCGGCCTCATGAACAGTTCCTTTGTCCAGCGTCAGGCAGAGGGCTTGGCTCGACGTGCGGAAGCGACCGCCGGACAGACCGGCGCCAACCCCATTCTGGCCGCCTACCAGATCGTGTTGGGTCGTAGCCCCAGCCGCGAAGAGGCCGAACGAGCCGAAACAGCGGTCCGACAGCGGGGATTGCCCGAGTTTTGCTGGGCATTGCTCAATTCCACCGAGTTTATTTATGTTCGTTGAACCGACACGACCCGGTCCAAACCCGGAGGCGATGCCCGCGATGTTGTCGCGTCGGCATTTCCTGTCCAATACGGCGGGAGGTCTCGGGGGGGTGGCCCTGGCGTGGTTGCTGAGCCGGGACCAGGCCAAAGCCGAAGCCAGGTCCGGCGGTGGCGTATCCTCCGCCGTCACACCCCATTTCGCTCCCAGAGCGCGGCGGGTGGTGCAGGTGTTTTGCTGCGGTGGTGTGAGCCATCTGGATACCTTTGATTACAAGTCCGAGTTGGACCGCTCTCACGGCAAGAGCCTCGAAGGAAAGGGAGAAAACCTCGGGTTCTTTGGACAGCCGGGCAAGTTGATGAAGAGCGCCTACCCCTTTCGTCAGTACGGGCGGAGTGGTAGCTGGGTCAGTGATTTGTTACCCCACCTGGCCGGTTGTGTGGATGACCTTTGTTTCATCCATTCGATGACAGCCAAGAGCAATAATCACACTCCGGCGACCTTCCAGATGAACACCGGGTTCACCTTGAATGGCTTTCCCTGCATGGGAGCCTGGCTGAGCTATGGATTGGGTACCGTCAACGAGAACCTCCCCGCGTTTGTCGTCCTGCCCGACCCCCGCGGCCTGCCCGCTGGCGGTTCGATCAATTGGACCTCCGGCTTTTTGCCGGCCAATCATCAAGGGGTTGGCTTTCGGACCGGTACCGGTGCCCCCATTGCCAACCTGGAATCTCCAGCCTCCCTTTCTGCGGAGGCACGGACCGCCGACCTGCGACTCCTGGCGCAGATGGACCGCGACTTCGCCCAAAATCATCCCGGCGATGAGGCCTTCGCCTCCCGCTTGCGGTCCTACGAACTGGCGGCCCGCATGCAGGTCAGCATTCCTGAAGCTGTCGGCATCGACGGCGAGCCCCCTGCCGTCCGTGCACTCTATGGCTTGGACGATCCAGCCAACAAAGGCTTTGCCCGTAATTGCCTGCTCGCCCGGCGTCTGCTCGAGCGGGGGGTGCGCTTCGTCCAAATCTTTAACGGTGGTTCCTTCGGAAGCCCCCGTATCAACTGGGACGGACACGAAAACCTACGCGAGAACCATGACGCCCAGGCTGCCACCATGGACCGCCCCGTGGCCGCTCTCATCCAGGACCTGAAACAACGCGGCATGTTGGAAGACACCTTGTTCGTCTGGTCCACCGAGTTCGGCCGAAGTCCGGCCACCCAGGGCATTGATGCCCCCGGACGAGACCATCATCCCAGTGCCTTCACCTGCTTCCTCGCCGGTGCAGGAGTGAAGGCCGGATACCATCATGGAAGCAGCGATGAAATCGGCTATTTCGTCGGAGAGGACAAGGTGACCGTTCCCGATTTCCACGCCACCATCCTCCACCTCCTCGGCATCGACCATAAACGGCTGACCTTTTACCACAACGGCATCAATCGTCGGTTGACCGACGTTCACGGGGATGTCATTTCCGATTTGTTGAGCTAAGACTGCCGAGGTCGGCGCTCCACCCCCGGGGCCTCAGTTGAGAAACAGCAAAAAGGCCTCAATCAGGGCACTCCGCCGCTCGGGCTCCATCCCTCCCAGTCGATCGTGAACGGTTTCCAACCAGGTTGGTAAAACCTTCACCGGTTCGGAGCCACCCTTTTCGTCTCCAGGCTTGTCATCCTCGAGCAACCATTCGGGAGTGACTCCCAATACTGCACATAATCTGCGTAAAAGGGCGGGACGTGGCAGGTTCATGGTCCCATTCTCCCAGACCTGTATGGAACGGAGAGAGACCTGCGCCCGAGCCGCCAATTCCTGCTGCGTCAGGGCGCACCGCCGCCGGGCTGCAATCAAACGTGCTGAAAAATTCTGCATATATTCTGCACTATTTAGCTTGACGGCAGAAAATCTGCGCCAATTATTTGCGCAGAATTGCAGAAGAAATGCAGAAGTCAATCATCTATGAAACTCAATGCCACCACGATATCACCCGTTGCTGGAGGTCAGGACGGGGTCGACCCCGGGCTTCAATTTCCCGGTCGGACCGTCCTTTATGTCCATGAATGTGCGGCTCGACTGCGGGTGACATCCCAGCACGTCATTGACCTGATTGAAGAAGGGGCGCTGGCTGCCCTGGACGTGGGCGGGGATGGTGGGAGCGTGCGGGTTCCTCCGAGCTTTCTCGGGGTGCTGGCAGAGCGCTGGGGTCGACCCGAATCCCAGTTGCAGGAGCTACTGGTCCGCGAGCGACTGGCTCACCCAAGAAAACGAGCGAGTTGGCGTGTGCCGCTATCGAGCTGGACAGCATTTCTGGAGCGAAGAAACACCCTGAGCCACCCGAAATAGCCTGACAAAGGGACAGGTCAATCATCACAACCGAGAACATGACAAATGACCTGTCCCTTAATCGTAGCCGCCGGTTTGCCGAAAGTGGAAGCGGCGTCCCGCCGCTTTCCCCCCCCATCCCACCGCAGGGACATCCGAAACACGACAAATGACCTGTCCCTTAACACGACAAATGACCTGTCCCTTAATCGTGGCCGCTGGTTTGCCGGAAGTGGAAGCGGCGTCCCGCCGCTTTCCCCCCCATCCCACCGCGGGGACATCCGGTGCCGTACGGCAGCAGGTCCGAAAACCTTCGCTATGGCGTAGCGCCGTCGGATTGCGACGGTCCCCGATGGAGGGTCTTGCGGGGTTCGGGCTCCTTGTAGTGGCGCTTGAGTCCGTGGTCCGCCAGGGCGGCAGCGGGAACGTTCGCGATGAATTCGGCGAAGTTCTTTTCCACTCGGTCCTTCAGTAGCTTCAGCCCGGCCTTGGTTTCCCAAAATTCCTCCTCGAGACTGGTCAAGGCCCGGGCGGCTTCCTCGGGTGCCATATCATCGCGCCGTGCCAGAATCCAGACCAAGTCGGGGTCGTCGGGCAGGGTGACGGGAAACGGCACATAAACCGCCTTGGACTCCTCCTCTTCGACCGTTCCGGGGGGCAGGACCTTCAGGCGGTTGGACACTTTGCGGTCCGGTAGATGAATTTCCACCGCCACCGAGTCCCCCTTTTCGCTGGGGGCGACAGAGACCTTTTCCGCTCCGAAGGTTTCTTCCAGCCGACCCTTGAACTCGGCGACCGTGGCCGGTTCCAGGTCGGGAAGTGAGCCCTCGGCGCAATATTTTTCGAACGACTTGACGCTGTTGATCAGTCGCAGTTGGCGGGCGACCTCTTCATAGATCGCCGAGGCCAATCGGGGATCGGGGGTGGTGGTTGGGAGCACCCGTTCGAGCAGGGCGAGGAAATCAGCGTCGTTCAGTCCTTTAACCTTCATGGCAAAATCATCCCCGGGAATCGGGGGCGGAACCTGTCGCTGGAACCACCCGGGATGGCAAGGTAGGACGAACGGAATATTTTCCGGCCTGACTTCATAGCTGGAGACCTCCGACCCGCGGGCGATGGGTGCCGCCGAGCCGGAGGCGATCCAGATTACGCCTGCCCTGGGAACGCGGACGTCTCGTCCGCACGGCGGTCCGAACCGCGCCCGCCCCGCAAGTCCCCAATCATTGCGGGGAGCATTACCTCTCCCGTTCTAAAGGCACCTCGGTAGCGAGGCTTCTGCCAAACCAGGAGGCCGTCCTAAAACCAGCGGACCCATCGGGTTTTTAAGTCACTGTACGTCCGAGGGCGCGAACTCTACTCGACAGGCTTCCTGCGGCCCGTATCGATTTTCAACCGGGATTGGCGGTCGGCCAACACCGTGGCAAAAAACCGAAGTGAATCGGCCAGATGCGCCTCCCAATACGGCCAGGTATGGCCTCCGGGAAATTCCTCATACTGATGCCGGATGCCGGCGGCATCGAGGTCCCGATGGAGCTTGCGGTTGGCGGGCAATAGGGGGTCTTCCGTGCCGCAATCAAACCGGAAGGGAGGTAGTGGTCCGCGCCCGCCTGTCATTGCCGCCAGCACGGACTCATCGTCATCTTCGCGGCTCCACTCGCCCCGCGATTCGATGACAAAATCGTCCAGGTCCCGAATGCGGGTGACTGACGAGTGACCCGACATTCCGGCGCAGGCCCTTCGGTACTTCGCGCCGATTCGCAGGGCGCCAAAGCCACCCATGCTCAGGCCCGCCAGAAAGATGGGCGGAGCGGACGCCAGGCACGGTGCGGCTTGAAGGGCGGCGGCCGGAACTTCATCAATGATCCACCGTTCATAGTCCGCCTCGTCATGCGGGACATAACCTGAACCATCCCCCCAGAGCCCGTCGCTGGGCATCGCCAGAACCATGGGTGGAATCTCCCCGGCGGCGATGAGGGCGGAGGCGATACGATGGGCACCCCCCTTCCAGGCCCATCCCCAGTGCGATCCGTAAACACCGTGCAAGAGGATCACCAGTGGAACCGTTCGGTCGCCCTTCGGGCCCTCCGGAATCCAGACGGTCAGGTCGGCTCGCCGCCTCAGCGAAGGGCTCTTGACGGTCACCAACCGCAAGCCGTCCCGCTCGAATCGGGGGTCGGACAGTTCCACGGTGCGAAATGAACCATTCATGGGGTCGGGAGAGAGCTAATCGAAGAGAATGACGCCCTTGGCATTTCGCCCCTCCATCATGTCGTCGAGGGCTGCGGCCAGGTCCGGCAAGCGATACGTACGGGTGACCAATTCGTCGAGCCTCAATTCGCCCCGCTGATAATGGCCAAAAATGCGGGGGAAATCCCGGGACGGGTGACAACCGCCGTAGAGCGGGGTCAGGTAGGTCTTGTTCCACATGAACAGGGGCATTTCGACGGTGACCGGATCATTGATGCCGCTGACCTGCAGGGCCATTCCGCCATCGCGGACCAGTCGCAGCGGTGCGAAGGCCAGGCGGGGGATGCTGGTGGCCTCAAAGGCGAAATCAACACCCCGTCCTCCGGTCCAATCCCGGACCTTCCGTGCCACCCGTTGAAGGTCTGCATCATCGGGCGAAACCTGAAGGACATGAGTGGCACCGAACTCGCGAGCCCGGTCGAGACTACCGGGCCGTTGGTCAATGGCCACGATCAGACCACAGCGGGCGAGACGGGCGGCCTGGATGACGTTCAACCCCACTCCACCGCAGCCAATGACGGCAATGCTCGTTCCAGGATCGGGTCGGGCCACGTTGATGACCGATCCGAAGCCGGTCATCACCCCGCACCCGACGATGGCGGCACTTGAATAGGGAATGGCGGGGTCGATGGTCGTCACGGCGGCCTCCCGGACCAGGGTGCATTCGGAAAGGGTACCAATGTTGAAGGACCGGTCGATCGGGTGGGAACGCCACAAGGTGCCGGACGGTCGGGCATGTCCTTCCGAACGCTGCAAGACATGCGCAGGGCGGCTCGATTCACAGAGGACCTGTGATCCCCGGGAGCATTGGAAACAGACGCCGCACGGAATGGCCCAGTTCAAGACGACCGAATCGCCCGGACGCACCGTGGTCACCCGGGGCCCAACCGCCTGCACCACACCGGCCCCTTCATGCCCCATGACCAGGGGGCGGCCCCACCGAAGCGACGCGTGATCGGTGTGACAAATGCCCGAGGCCTTTAGCTGGACGAGGACTTCATCTCCCTCTGGAGCGGCGACGTCGATTTCGTCGAGCTGAAACTGGCCGTGGCCGTCAGCCACGGCCGCCTGGCATCGAATCATGTGGGGAACGCCGGAGGGGATGGTTTAACCGGCAGCAGGGACATAGACCTCGGCACCGCCAGCAATAAACTCGGCAGATTTCTCCGCCATGCCCGCGTTCAGGACCTCCGCGTCCGTCAACCCCTTCTCGGCGGCATAGCGGCGGACATCCTCGGTGATTTTCATCGAGCAGAAGTGGGGGCCGCACATGGAACAGAAATGGGCCGCCTTGGCCGATTCTTGCGGAAGCGTGGCGTCGTGGTAGGAACGGGCGGTTTCCGGATCGAGACTCAGCGCAAATTGGTCCTCCCAACGGAATTCAAACCGTGCCTTGCTGAGGGCATTGTCGCGGAATTGGGCCCCCGGATGCCCTTTGGCCAGGTCGGCGGCATGCGCCGCAATCTTGTAGGCGATCACGCCTTGTTTGACATCCTCGCGGTCCGGCAGTCCAAGATGTTCCTTCGGGGTGACATAGCAGAGCATCGCCGTGCCGTACCAACCGATCATCGCGGCGCCGATGGCGCTGGTCAGGTGGTCATAGCCGGGAGCGATGTCGGTGGTCAACGGTCCCAGGGTGTAAAACGGGGCCTCGTGGCACCATTCCAACTGGTTGCGCATGTTCTCCTCAATGAGGTGCATCGGCACGTGTCCGGGGCCCTCGCACATTGTCTGAACCCCGTGGTCCCAAGCCCGCCGGACTAATTCTCCCTGGGTCCGCAATTCCCCAAACTGGGCCTCGTCATTTGCATCGGCCAACGAGCCGGGACGCAGGCCGTCACCAATGCTGAAGCTGACGTCATAGGCGGCCATGATCTCGCAGATTTCATCCCAATGGGTGTAGAGGAAGTTCTCCCGATGATGGGCCAGGCACCATTTGGCGAGAATGCTTCCACCGCGGCTTACAATGCCGGTCATCCGGTTGGCCGTCAGCGGGATGTACTTGAGCAGCACACCCGCATGGACAGTGAAGTAGTCGACCCCCTGTTCACACTGCTCAATCAAGGTGTCGCGGTAGACTTCCCAGGTTAGTTCCTCAGCCTTCCCACCGACCTTTTCCAAGGCCTGATAGATGGGAACGGTACCGATGGGAACGGGTGAATTGCGCAAAATCCATTCCCGGGTCGCATGGATGTTCCGTCCGGTCGACAGGTCCATCACGGTGTCTGCGCCCCATTTGGTCGACCACCGCATCTTTTCCACTTCCTCCTCGATGCTGGAGGCCACGGCGGAATTGCCGATGTTGGCGTTGATCTTCACCAGGAAGTTGCGCCCGATGATCATCGGTTCGAGTTCCGGATGGTTGATATTGGCCGGGATGATGGCCCGCCCGGCAGCCACCTCATCACGGACAAATTCCGGGGTGATCTGACGGGGCGTCCGCTGGGGAAACCGGCTGAACCAGGACGGTTGATTCTCAGGAGTGGTCCCGTGAGCCCGATGAAGCGAGGCGCGTCCAGCCCCCGTGTCGGTATCGGCACTCAGGCCGAGATTCTCCCGGATGGCAATATATTCCATTTCCGGGGTCACAATCCCCTGACGGGCATACCAGAGCTGGGTCACCGGATGCCCGGCGGATGCCCGGAGCGGACGCCGCCGAAGTCCGGGAAATTCCACCAACCGGTTCCGTTCGGCCTGACTGGCGAACTGGGCGTGCTGTTCACTCAGGTACCCGTTGTCGACCGGGCGAACCGGGCGTCCCTCGTACTCGGCGACATCGCCCCGGGCCAGCACCCATTCCCGGCGGGGAACCGGCAATCCCTGGCGGACATCCCCCTCAAAAGCGGGGTCACCCCACGGTCCGCTGGCATCATAGACCCGCATGGGTGCGTTGGCTTCCTGGCGACCGTCGTGCCGACGGGTCGGGGTCAGGCCGATCTCACGAAAGGGAACCCGGACGCCCGGATGGATCCGTCCGGAAACATACACCCGGCTGGATTGGGGCAGCGGCTCACGGCTGCGATTCTCAAAGGATTGGGGGGAGGCGATCATGGAAAGAAAAGTCGGTGGGTTTGAGTTAGCAGGAGCAAGACACCCCAACCATTGGAAAGAGTGGCATGGCGCAATGAACCGCGCGGGCTTGTCGCCGAAGGCGCGTTTTCGGACGGGTCCAGCCGTCGGCTAGGAACGGTGCCTTGGGACGGGGTCGAGCGCTGCCGACTGGAAAGTCGGCGGCACGGCAGACAAGAATGTCTGCGCTACGGCGGCATGCCGATAGCGGAGCGTCCGTTTTGGACGCCATAGGACAAGGGGAGCGGACCCCGGTAATGGACGCTGGGCGAAGCACCTATCGACAAATTGATGCTCCAGGATACCGGGGGTTTCCCTTCGCCGGCATGACCCGGAGCAGGTTCAAAGGGTCATCCAGTATGCTGGAACTCTCAGCCGTGCGACAACGGCTCCCCGTAACACCCCCATAATGAACCGAATGAGCCGGGGGTCAAGTCTGGTGGCAGAAGGGACGTCGGCCGAATGGTGGACGTCCACTTTCCAAACGTCGACGGACGCCAACTTATTTGCCGTCGCTACACCCAACCCGAAAACGAGGAGAAAATGTTGCTCGCTCAGTTGTGATGGATTCTCCCTCCACAGCCACCACCTCACATCACCTCAGCCGGAAAACATCGTTCAATACTAGCCTTGGTGCAGACCTTTTGAGTCGCCACTCTCGTTTTAAACCAGTTACCAAGGGAATCTACTCCAGTTGCGAAAGTCGGATTAGTTGGATCGCTTTCCTGCTTTGCGCCGCAGACCACCCAAATCTCATCGCATTGAGCCTTACACCGAAGGACGCGTAACGTCTTGTCTCGGAATTCGTAAGAAGCATTTCCATGTTCAACCAACAGTTGTTAAATTGTCGTTTTACGAACACAAGTTCTGATTTTAATTGATCATAACGAGTTTTCTTCAAAAAAGCAGGACATCCCAAGCACAGGCTCTTCGGTTGTCCGGTTGTTCATCGGTTCAAAATAGTAACGATGTTTGAGCGAACACGCGAAAACAAAATTGATTGAATGATTTGACCAAGTTGGCAATTCGGCTAGCCTATTCCGGAAGAGTGCGGCAGGCGGGATTTGAACCCGCACTGGGAGTTTAGTGGACACCAGCTCTATCCAATTGAGCTACTGCCGCGTTTGCTTATTGCCTCGACCGGCTTAAGTGGTTCATCCGCCAAGATTGGGCCACTTAGGCCGGTTACTTCTTCATCGCCCAAGTTTCGGCGTCACTTCGGCGCGTGACTCTTCTTTTCATATTCGTTTCGAATTCGGAGGAATCATTTCCTCCGATAAAGAGTCGGGCGACGCCCTTCGCCTTGCTGGACAATTTCCAGTTTTCCGATCATGCAAAGCATATGGATTTGAAGACGAGCGGAACCTTTTGCGACACCCTTGGATTCTGCAAGCTCGTAGGCTTGAGGGGTTGTAAACTCCTGCGGCAAAAACTCATACCAATCCTCCGCCGATTCACTCAAGGTAACCGGGAGTGATGACTGCCGTTGTGGTTCTTGATAAGTTTCAGCCTTGGACTCCTCAACCACCGGTTCAAACTGCCCGTTTACTGCAACATGGGGTTGTTGCGGTTCGATTGCGGCAATCGCAGCGCGAACCCCCGCCAGAGCAATCGCCAGCCCCCGCTCTTGCTCTTTCAACCCCACAAGATTTGATGTGTCAATTTCGATTTTCATGGTTTAAGCCCCGATTACTGCGCTATGGGTAGCAGGCTTAACGATAGCTGTCAAACACAAATCAACCACCCCAGCGTGCTTTTTATAAAATGAAAAACGCAAAAATGAATTCAATTTAAAATCGCAACACATCCTACCTTTTTCGATCTGCGATGTTGACAATTTCGCTTCCAAGTTCCGGAATCACCTTTCTTGCTCTGGCTTTACCACCTTTTGTTCCACCCAGCTTACCAAGAGCAACAGCGACAGGGTTTTATCCCATTTGGCGATGGGCCATCGCATTCGGAGAGCCAACAATCGCACTTGATCTAAAGTTCTCCTTGGAGACTCCGACGAGGTTCCCTGAGATCGGATTTCGCGCTTGCAGGGATAAAGAGACATTCCGTTCCTGTTTCCGCGGCGTTGCCCTGGCGTGTCTCATTCAAGGGCCGTTCTGACCTATCCCCTTGTCGGTCTTTCCTAAGAACGCGGACTTCTCGTCCGCATACCTCGTTGTTCTTGCCCTACCCTCCTATTCTCGAAACCGCATTTGCGGGATACTGGTCTGTGAACCAGACCCAGAAGCCAAGGACAAATTGAACTTTCAACCAGAGGAAGGCAATCTCTCGACCATGCCCGTCACGCTGGAGCAAATCATTGAGGAAACGCGCTTCTGGTCTCCTGAGAAAGTAGGTGAGGTGGTTATCCGGCTCACCGATGAGCTGAATCCATTCGATTCCGGGATGAATGATTCCTGGAAGGCGGAAATACGCCGTCGATTGGCTGAGGTCGAGAGCAGTACGGCACAGCCGGAGGAAGGCGACGGCGTCTCCTTACGAATCAGCCCAATAGTCGGCCGGTGCTCTTTGTTGACCAATCCGACCGCGCTCTCGTCATCGCAGTGATGCACACGAAGCGGTCGCCCGACTGTCCGCCTTTCTCGGAATGATGCAGCCCCCAGCCTGACTCGGCAAAAGGGGCAACTGCTGAGCGAACACCACTAAATCCGTATCGGGGACACTCCAATTTTGAATGGCGATCATGGATACGGGCGGTGAAGTAGACCCGTTCTTTCTGTTAGTCTGAATCTTCCAGAAATTCTATCCTACGGCTTTCAAGCTCATCGAAGAACAATTTCAAGCTCGGATTCAACGGGGCGACCTCTCGAAGCTTTCCTTTTTGTCGAAATGGTAGGGATACATTGTTGTAGCACTCGAACTTCTTCCTTTCTTCCCGAATTGGTGTCTTATTATTTCTCTTTAAAGCCTTGTTGACGGTCGTCAGGCATCCCTTGGTCTTGGCGGCCTTTTTGCTTTCGGAAGTCCACAACGGTAAGAGCCAACATTCCAGCTCATGGACGCATATCGCGAAAACAAATCGTTTGACGTATTTCTCGAAATCATCGGTACCAATCTCGCGTTTCAAACGGTCGCGGACTCGAACCACGAGTTCTTCCGGGGAAATTCTCTGGCCGAATTCCGTATGGGGAACACCAAAATTTGTATGCTCGCTACGGTCGGTATCAATTTGGACAATGATGTATTCGCTATACGCAAGAGCAGCGCGATGTCTTCCTTCCCTCAGGAAGCGAAAAACATTTTCCCAGGTCCCAAATCTTGTCCACTCTGGATTGCCTTCAATGGTGGCGTCCGTTAGTGGTTGAATTGGAGTAATTCGGGGCGAATGGCCTTTTTCTTTGAAATAGCCGATAAGAATGTTTTTGAGGACCGCATGGTCGGTCACGCCTTCGCTGACGATGGCAAAATCATGGGTGTAATCGCTCATGGGCGATCAAAAATGTTCCGGTAGTCCGCCAATAAGTCCCGCCAAGAACGCCGTTGAAAGTTTCATCGGTGTGGGATTTAGCTTGGGCGGCTTCACGCGATTGACGCCGGTGCATCCGTCCGCATCCCTTTGGACGGTGTACAACTTCTGATCTTCATCGTTCAGATTTAGGCCGTCAAGGATGGCCGGGTTGTGCGTGGTGCAAATGACTTGCTTATTAAATGTTTTTGCCAGTTCAACGAGCTGTCGCATAAGAGCCGAGCAGAGCTTCGGATTCAACGATGTATCGAGATTGTCAATAGCAAAGAACCGAGGAGTGCGCGTGCTCATCACGAGAGCGAAGTAGAACAAGACAAACAGAAAACCTTCGTTGGCGCTTCGCTGATCAAAAATGGGATGTTCTGGAGTCAACCAGCGGTCCTTGAATTGAAGCTGAGATGGGACAAATCCATTGGATTCTGGAAGATAAAAATCTTTAAACCAACCGAACATATCGAGTCGCTGTTTGAGGTCGGCCAAGACCTCCTTTTGTGCAGGTCCGTTGAAGGATTGCAACAAAGCGAAGAGTCCTTCACCACGAGTCCCCAATGGTTGAATGAATCCTTCAAGGCCGTTACCTCGTAGCCGGGTATTCTCAGGGGCATATATGAGATAATCTGGGAGCCCTATTTTGGTTGATTCGGTATTCAACCGCGCCTGGCTGCCAAGGTTAAGTCGAGAAATAGCGTCCAGGCGTTTCCAGCCCTCCTCGTCTTGGAGAATTTTCTGGATATACCCTTTTTTTTTGGAATTGCTTTTGAGATGACTCCCGATTTGGGACCGAAGTATCTCAATCTCCTTGAAAGGTTCTGATAAACACTGCTCGGACTCAAAAAAACGCGACACATCTCCTTCATCAATGCGATGCAAAGGAAACCATTGGTGCATCCCATCTTTTTCGGAAGAAATGGCTTCGCAGACTAAAGAATCTCCCAGCAAAGCCGAGTCAAAAGTCACTCGTACCTCATTTCGTTTCTCGACTATGTGGCCGTCCACCTCCCGTCCAAGAGCGGAACGCATGAAATCGGGTTCAGTCACCCGAATTCCGCGCGCAAACAAAACATCGTTGTCGAGTTTGTTGCCTGCTATCGCTCCAGCGAAACCTATCGCCTCCAAAATGTTGCTCTTGCCGCTACCATTCTCACCAATAAGCACCGTCACCCGACCCAGCTTCATTTTCAGGTCGGCAATGCTTTTGAAATTCTCGATGCGGATTTTGGATATCACTGTGGGGTCGGGACGAGACAATCCCCGCTGAGCCGACATGAGCAAGTCTGTCTGCGAGGATACATTTAGACAAGGACCAATGGAATGGCTTGGCTGAGCTCTTTGCAAGTTTGCACCATCCGACTTGGTCGCGTAGCCTACGGATCGAGTCGTTCACCCCTGGCCTCCAGGGCCGCGTCGTTGCGCAGCCGTTGTGGGGTGTAGTCAAACCACGGGAGTTGGGTCAGGGGATGGTTCCACCACCCACGTCCTGCCGCGTGATAGGACAGGAACTCGGTGGTCATCACGTTGAAGACGAATAGGAACCACACAATGAAGGTCAGTATCCAGGCAACCACCCGTCCGGCCCGGGTTCCCAGCCAGCGGACAGCCCGGATCAAAAGGTGACGCGACCGAACTGGGCGGAGATGAATCAGCCCGAGGTCATGGAGGGTTTCCCATTCGCGGTCGGCCAGTTGTTCCTGAACAACCACCCCTCGCTGAACAGCATCCACCAGGGCACCGGCATACAGACGGGCCGAGGCCAGGCGAAACAAAACAAAGGCGGGAAATCCGTAAAGTCCGCACAGAAGGAAATAGGTCTCGATCCACCGCAGTTGTTCGGTGGCGGTCAGGTCTGCCAGGTGAGGGTTCATCTGGGGCAGGAATTGCGGCACGGTCCGCAGAACGGATAGGGGAAAGGCCAGTCCCAGGGCAAGGATGGCCAGGGCCAGTTGACCGATCCACCGACGTTGGATAAGGGTCCAGATCAATTTGAAGTCGTAGAAGGACTTCCAGTTGGCGGTACTGGCCTGCCTGGCCATGGCCATGGGGACGTAGAGCATGGCGGCGATGTAGAGCACGATGCCGACCGCGAAGACGGCAATGCCGACGTAGTAGTTCTCGTAGCCCTTGTGGAAGGAATTCATCCAGCCGGTGTACCAGCCAAACGCCCATAGCAATCCGCCGGGCAAAGTGAAGACCGCAATATTGAAGGCGCTCTGGACCCCCAGGCGCACATTGGACAGCAGGCCTCCCACCGCCCGCTCCCAAAGCCTGGCCCAACCGCCGTGGATTCCCGGTCCCGGGTCGCCGCTGAACCAACTCGGCCACCCTGCGAGTTCCATGGTTCGACCACTGCTCTGGGCAAATTGGGCAAAGGTCTCGCCGCGCTGACGATGCGGGCGCTTCTTCCACCAGGTCCGGACCACTTCCCGATGAGCGGCTCGCTGAGCCCACCCGACCACGACGATGCTCAAGACCGCCGACATCCCGCAAAACGCCCCTAACACGAGCTTTCCGACCGCTTCCAAGGCCCGCATCGCCAGTGGGCGCCGCTTCCAGGAAGCCCGCACCGCTCCATCGGATGGACGTTCGCCCAACGCAGGCATTTCCGTGCGAGTATTCATGCGAACACCTCCTCGAGCACACCGCCCTCGGCATACGATGGCCTGACCTTCATCAGAGCCCCAATCGTGGTGGCAATGCTGGTCTGGTCGCGCAGACCGCGAATCACCCGGCCCTTGTCGACTCCCGTGCCCCAGAACAGGGCGAAGATCTCATGGGCCGAACGTGAACCGAAGTGGTGCTGGCAGGGGACATCAACGAATGGATTATCATCGCGTCCGCAGTCAGGCACGAGAGCGAACACCGTGTTGTCCCGATATTCCGGATCGGCTTCGACGGCGGTTACCAGGGCTCGCACCCCTTCGTCCATGATGCCCACCGCCCGGGTGTAGTGGTCCAGATAGCCCCAATGGACATAATCGCAATCCTGATAGTTGACCATCAGGAGCCGGGGGCGCAGCTCCTTGAGAGCCCGGAGGGAAAGCTCGGTCAGCAACCGGTCACCGCGAGGGTTGACGAGCCCGGAGTCCCCATAATAGCCCCTCCAGCGCGACCAAAAGGCATCGATGGCCGCACCCTGACCGGTTTCGTGAGTCACCCGATAGTCGAGGTCCTCGAGCTTGGCCAATTCCTTCTGCTGCTTTTCGATGTCGTCCGCTGGGATGGTTCCTGCCCGCAGTTTTTCCCGGAGCAACCAGGTCTTGTACCGGCGCAGGCTTAAGGTTTGGGAACGATACTTCACCCCAAAGAGGTGATGGTTGCTGAAGTTGTAGAATTCCTCGTCCGCCCGATCCTCCCCGTTGATGATCAACGCTTGGTGATCGGGAACATCATACGACCCCCGAAGGTACTCGAACAGCGTCGGAACCTTCGCCTCGAATCGGGCCCCCAGGAATTTACTGTTCAGTTCGGGGCGGTAAGCGGCCGCATCCTTGTAGCGGTCGTACTTGCCGGTGATCAGGTTCAGCGTGCCTTCGCCGTGGCTGGTATTGAGCCCCTCAAATTGGGCGATCTCCATTTGCGGGTACAGCACCCCGCGCGGAATCAGCTCATGGCAAAGGTAGGGCGACAGGGTGTGCCGGGGACTGATGGACTCGCGCCGGCGTGTCCCACCTCCCCATCGGATGAGGATGACATTGGGTCCCCGGTAACCTTTCAGAGGTTCGTTTTGCTCCGCGAACAATGGCCCACCGACGGCCATGCCGAGCCCTGCCAGGGCGGTGTTCCAGAGAAAGGCCCGACGATGAAGGGGTTGAAGTTCGGCATTCATAGGACAGGGAGTCTGGTTTTGATCTCAAGACACCGATCCAACAGAATTGTTTCACCGTCAATCGGCAATGGAATACCGTGGCGGTTCGGGCGGTAGGCCTCCCGAACGGATTATCGGGCGACTGCCTGTCCACCCCTTCACGGACCGCCGCCGGGGCACGGCGAGGTCAGCACAGGCTGCGGATAAATTCGGCCGTTCGATCGGACAAATGCTCGTAGGTGCACCCGTCCAATATCCGTTGCCGAAGGGCGGCACCGCGCCGTCGCAATTCGGACCTGGGGACCAGCGCCAGTCGCTCCAGTTCGGTCGTCAGGTTTTCGGCCATGCGCTCCATCGAAAGGTAATAGGCGTCCGACCCGAAAACAGAGTCCACCCCGCCCGGGCGGGTGGTAAGGATCGCCCGGGCGCAGCAGGCATATTGGAAGACCTTGCTGGGAAAATTGTTTTCGTTGCCGAAGTCAGCCGGTCGCGGATTGACCAGCACATCGCATCCAGCCCCAAAACGGAGGCAATCGGCTGGGGACTCAAGAAGTCCACGAAAGCGCAGGCGGGAGTCTTTGCGGGCCAGAGCAGCGAATTCCTCCCCTTGTTTGCCGTAGCCGCACATTTCCAAAACGCCTGACGACTTCGAAGCCAGGAAGCATTCCGCCAGGATTTTGGCACCGGCATAGGTGGACAATGAGCCAAAATAGCCGAAATGGATGGGCCGATTGGGTTCGGCGACGGCCGGGTCCCAGGCGGCTGGGTCGAATTCGGTCGGATCGGAGGCGCCCGGCAACCAGAGGTACGGAATTCCCCGGCGTTGAAAATGAACCCCGGCAGACTGACTGAGCCCGACACAGCCATCAAAACAGCCAATCATGTCTTCGTCGGCATGGTAGAGGGGCTTGAATCGGTATCGAAACCGTTTGAAGCCCTTCAGAGGACGACCGAGATGGGGGCTGTCCTGAAGGTTGAGAATGAGTCGGGGGCGATTGGGCTGACGCCGGAGCCAGCGGATAAAGTTATTGTAGATGGGTGTGAGATTGTAGACGAAGACCGCCTTGGGACCCCGGCCACCGGAATAGGATTCACGGTAGAAACGCCTCAAACGGTGGGCGGAAAGCCAGTAGTGGAGAAGCTCCGGCTTCTTTTCCACCAGGGTGAGGCGACTGACCAAGCCCGAGGCCGGGTCTGCGCCAGCGGGGGATTCTGCGGGAAACGGAAGCAAATTGACCGAGTGAACCCGGAGGGTCCGTTCCAACCCATGGACCATCCGGGCATTGTGCACGTGGTTGAACACGTTGATCTCGGGATGAAGCGCGGCTACGCCCGGGGGCAGGGTAAATCCCAGGTAGAGCACATCCGGCGGAGCATCAGGCGGGGTTTTCACTCGGTGGGAAGACCGGACGTCGCGGCTTCGGGAATGGTGGTGTTGGCTGTATTGGCCAAAGAGAGAATGGCTGACCGGCATGGACTCGAACCATGTCTAAGGGTTCCAAAGACCCCTGTGCTGCCATTACACCACCGGTCAGGGCGGGTCAGGCATCGTATGGTTTCGGTCGTGCGGGGCAAATAGAAAATCGGTCCCCCTGCAAGGTCGGGTAGCATTTTACTGGCGAATGGCCGCCATTGCCGCAGGTTGGCAGGCGCATGGCGGTGATCGAAGTACAGGGACTGACCAAATCATTTCGGACCAGCAAGACCGGTCCGGGCTTGATGGGGGCCATTCGTGGCCTTTGGAAGCGGGAACACACCGATGTGGTCGCGGTCAAGGACGTCAATCTGCGGGTCGAAGAGGGGGAGTTCGTCGGATTCCTGGGACCCAACGGCGCCGGGAAGACCACCACCCTCAAGATTTTGAGCGGCCTCCTGTACCCGACGAGCGGCGAGGCCACTGTGTTGGGCTACCGACCGTGGGAGCGCAAGGATGGCTATCGGCGACAGTTCGCCCTCCTTCTGGGCCAAAAAAACCAGCTCTGGTGGGACCTCCCCGCCCGGGAATCCCTGGAGCTCAATGCCCGCATCTACGGACTGTCCACGGCGGAATTTGAGCGGACTCTGGGCGAACTGAGCGAGCTGTTATCGATCAAGGACAAACTCTCGACCGCCGTTCGCGAGCTTTCGTTGGGTGAACGGATGAAGTGCGAGCTGATTGCCTCGCTGCTGCATCAGCCCAAGGTGCTGTTCCTGGATGAACCGACCATCGGCCTCGATGTGGTCTCGGCCAAGGTGGTTCGAGAATTCCTCCGGCGTCACAACAAGACCCGCCGGACCACCATCCTGCTGACCAGCCACTACATGGCGGACATCCAGGAGTTGTGCGAGCGGGTGGTGATCATTGACAAAGGGACGATCTTCTTTGATGGCCGCCTGGACGACATTGTCGACCGGTTTGCGGGCTACAAGATCATTACGCTGCACCTGGCACCGTTGTCGGGACCGGCCACTGCCGACATGAGTGCGTATGGCGAGGTGGTGGAACGAACCGACAACGGCCTCAAACTGAAGGTGGCGCGCGACCGGGTCATCCCGACGGTGAAAGCGCTGCTGGACCAACTGCCGATTGTGGATTTCGCCGTCGAAGAAGTCCCCATCGAAGAAATCATCCGCCACGTCTTCCAGCGCGAATAGCGCAACGTCCCGACGGCGGGTATTGGGGTAATAGACAATTAAACGCTGAATCGACAGCCTCCAAATGCCGCATTGACCACAGCCAGCCCGAGGTGTTTGGTCTTCCAATCTTGCTGCCGGTTGTGAAGCTATGAAACAAAAACTGCCACTGGTAAGAAAACCCTCTCTTTCACTGGGAAAGGGAACCGCGAAGGCACTGTTGGTGGACGTGCGGGAGATGATTTTGAAAGCGCGTGAAGATGTTGCGCGCACTGTGGACGCCACCCTCGCGCTGCATTACTGGGAGGTCGGACGGCGTATTCGACGGGACATCCTCAAGGAGAAGAGAGCGGAGTACGGGGCAGAGATTGTCGTGACGTTGTCACGACAATTGGTAAGGGAGTTTGGCCGAGGTTATGCGGATAAAAACCTCCGTAGAATGGTGCAGTTTGCGGAAGCATTTCCGACTGCAAAGATTGTCGTGACGCTGTCACGACAATTGGGTTGGAGTCACTTTGTTGCGTTGATTCCCATCGACGATTCATTGAAACGCGATTTCTACGCGGAGATGTGCCGAATGGAGCGGTGGAACGTCCGAACGCTGAGGAAGAAAATCGGCGGGATGCTTTTCGAGCGCACCGCTCTTTCGAAGAAACCTAAAAAGCTGGTTCGACAGGAGCTCGCCGCCTTGCGGAAGGACAATCGGCTCACGCCTGACATGGTTTTTCGCGACCCCTATTTCCTCGACTTTCTCGGACTGAAGGACACATACGCTGAAAAGGACATTGAGGCGGCGATTTTGCGAGAAATCGAATCGTTCATCCTCGAGCTGGGGGTGGGGTTCTGTTTTGTGGCGCGGCAGAAGCGGATGCAGATTGACGATGAAGATTACCATCTGGACCTTTTGTTTTATCATCGGAAGCTGCGCCGATTGGTGGCGGTTGATTTGAAGCTGAGGAATTTCGAGGCCGGGGACAAAGGGCAGATGGAACTCTACCTGAACTGGCTGAAGCGTCATGAGTGCGAACCCGGCGATGCAGAACCGCTGGGGATTATCTTGTGCGCTGGCCAGCGGGCGCAGCATGTCGAGTTGCTGGAGCTGGAAAAGAGCGGAATTCATGTGGCGGCCTACTGGACCAAGGTGTTACCGAGGAGGTGCCTGGAACGTAAACTTCATGATGCCGTGTCGGTGGTCCATGCACGGCTGCAAGCCGCCAAAGACAGGGAATCCAATAAATGAGCTTTTCCCTCCGAACGGATTCCACCCGGATGGAATACCGCAATGAAACGGTCCGCCAAGTCACCGGCGGAAATGCCGTACTCGCGTCGCGTCAACCGACGCAGACTCGAACATGCCTTATTTCTTTGAAGCGCTCTTTGGCCTTTCACGACCCGGCAGCGGGCCCCAGATTTCGGCCATGAGACCGAAGATGTCCGGCTCGGCTTGTTGCAGTTCTCCGGTGACAAACGGATAGAAATCATTGGAGCCGAAGTAGCTCTCGGTCATCTCGGCGAAGAATTCCTTCGGGTCGGTCAGGGCATAGTGCTCGCGCATTGGTCCAGGGCTGGTCAGAACCGATTTGTATTTGCCGCTGGCGCAAAATTTCTCCCAGGCTGCCACCACGCGCGGTTCTTCAAACCCAAGCACTTGATCGTGGTATCCATGCGCCAGTTCGTGCAGCACAACCCATGGCATCCGATGATTTTCAAACGGCGAGAGAAACTCCTCCGCCCCGGGAATGTGAACGCATTTTGCGAGCGACTCGCTATAGGCGTGGGACTTCAGCCAGTCGGCATCCGGGTGATACTGCATGGTGCGCAGGTCGCCGTAGTCGAGATCGAGCTCGATGGTGATGGCCCTCAACTTTGCCAACGGTTTTTCCGGCACGACGATGGCGATGGCGACGAGCCGTGCGGTGAGCAATTTAATCGCACGCTCGCCCAATGCCGCGCCGTTGCCCATGAGCAGGCGATCATCCACGCGGACATTCCAACCTTCGATGACGCGCGTGGTATGTGCGGTTGGAAGGGCGGACGCATGGGCCGCCGCGAGTGGCAGACTCAACAAGGCGAGGGCGGTAAGGTTATAAAGGAGTCGTCTCATCAGGGACAGGTTCTTGGGGTTCTAGCAATCGCACCGGCTTCTCAATGCCGAGTACCGTCCAAAGGCCATAACGCCTTGACGGAGGCTAACGGTTTGAACGCTATTTGTCTGCAATCAAGCGTTTTGTTTCTTCCATGAGCCCATGCTCGAAGGCGCTTTCGTATGTGTCCAAAGTGGTTGCCTTGAGTCGCAGTTGGCGCCCGGTTTCGCGCCATCCCGAAACAGCCTTGAAAACTTCCCGGAGGATTTGTTTCGCCTCTGAAATCTTCAGTCCAAAGCGTGGCGCTGCAACGAGAGCAGCGGCCACAGTCGGTTCTTCTTGGTCTTCCGTGATGGCGGTCTTGTTCACGTGGACACGGTCCATCGAGGGCACGGGGTTGATGTCGTAGGCCGGGGAGAGTGTCCAACGTCCCGGTGCGTGCATCAGGAATCCGTGGTTGCGCAAATGGTCATCGTGGTTGCTGGCAAGGAGTGAGAAGACGAGTCGTCGCCACAGCTCTCGGAGATCACCAGGAACATCGTTGCCGAAACGCCGGATGCCATCAGCCAACAGGGTGTAGGCACCCGGATCGCCTGGGGGGATGCTCAGCAAGGTGGCGGCTGAAATGAAGGGAATCCGGTGGTTGCCCGCTCGGTCAAATCGGGTGATGACAGCGACACCGTGTCCGCCCACGGTCACCAGCCGATGGGCAGCAACCCGGATGCCCGAACGTTCGGCCAGGGTCAGAGCGAGAACTTCTCCTGCTGCAATGTCGCGCAGATCATCCGGTTTGGGAAACTTGGCCAGGGCAAGTTGTCCGTTAGCCAGGCCAACGGCCGATTTGGGCCGAGCGCCGCCGAGCGGTGAACCTGCGCCGAGGAGGAAACGCAAATCCTCGACCGTTTCCGTTTCGCCGTGAATGGCGTCGGTGGCCCGAAGCAGGGCGTTCAGGCGGACTAAAGGCGGTAGCCTGCCGGTCGTAGTGGCGAGAAAAGAACTCCCGCCTTCAGGTCGGAACCGTAGCGCACCCGTGCGCGTCATGTCGTCCAACGCCAGCACATAATCAATGTCGCGATATGGCTTCTGTGTCAGGACCTTCTTGCGAACGGCACGCTCGATAAGAACCCGTCCCCATCGATCCGGTCCGCAATCCTGAATCGCTCCAAAGAGCGTCCCAAGATGATGCGCACCCCGCTGGAGCGGAAGCGAAGTGGGGTCAATCGCGAAGGCGTCGTCCCGTCGAAGCCATTCCGAAGCATATTCGAAGGAAACCGATGTGCCTCGGTCTGCGGCATGTAGTCGGCCCACCAGATGGGTTTGGCCCTGCCAGTCGATGTGGACTTCCAGGCTCATTAGCTTGGGCGTCGGATACGCTGCGGCAGCCTCCGTTCATCCAGGCTGAGGGCGAGTTCATCGCTAGCGGGAGTGGCGAGATTCGCCAGGCGGTCGTGGAGTCCGAGCACAAAGGTTGCGGTCACCAACGTGCCGAGGGCGACCGTTGGGTCGCCACGTTCCAGACGCCAAAGCGTATCGCGGCTGACAAACAGGCGCTCCGCCATGTCTTTCGTCGAAATACCACGCTTGCGCCGCGCAAGCGCCAGGTCCCGACCCAGCTTGCGAAGCGCCTGGACGGCCGGCAACGGCATCGCGCTTGCGTTCGACATGGGATCAGTGTCCGGTATTTCCGACCTTCGGTCAATCAACGTCTTGTATAGCTGACATTGTTGCCATGCAAACCTGTGTTCGCGAATGGTCATTGGGGGAATGCGTGAATTGCGAGCTAATCTCCTCGCTCCTGCATCGGCCACGGCACGTACTCGTCCAGCAGTATTCTCATGTGGCGGCGGGCGCAAGGAGGGCGGCCTCGGAACCTTCAAGGACGGCGCAGGCCATCTCGCGGGTCACTGTAGGGAAGCATTCCAGAAATTCCCCGAGCGTGTAGTCGCGCTCCAGATAATCGAAGAGCGTCTGGACGGGAACCCGCGTATTGCGGAACACCGGCGTGCCGCCCAGGATTTCCGGATCCATCGTGACCAATTCGTTCATAGCGGAGTAAGTACCATGCCATGACGGCCCCATGCAAACGTCCTTCCCGTTCGTCCCCTGCGTTGGCAGCGGTACAGCCCTGCTGCCCCAATCCACCATAGCCGTTCTTATCGGGGATTTTCCAACTCCTGCCGGGTGGCGATGGGGACGTACCCGATCTCCAGTCCGCGCGGTGGGGTCAGGATCAAGGCGGGGTCGATCTGGGCCAGCGTGCCGACATCCGGTGGTGTCAGGTAGTTGCGGTCTTTGGTCCACTTTCGATGCAGTTTTTCGACACGGGTCTGCACCTGCTCCCGTTCTTCGGCGGTGAGGTCGGCGTTCAACATCGCCGGCTGATCAGAAAAGCGATACCAATAGTAGGTCACCACGCTGCCATCTCCGAGGTGTGCCTTGAAAGGGCCGGCGACGGGGCCGGGCTTTTTCCAGCAGCTCGTAGGATCGTCCGGAGTGGTGCGTGGCTCCTGAGGTTCTTCTTTGGCCCGCTCAAAGCGGAACTGGGTGAGGCCCAGGTTGTCCGGAACATCCTTTGGCGACACCACAGCCCACTGCGATTTTTTCCCATCGGTCCCAGCCGCGTAGTATTCGGGGAGAGTCACGAGCGAGCCGTTCCTGCGGGTGAGCTGATCATTCCAGCGGTAGCCAAAGGTGATCGGATTCGGGGTGAAGGAAGTGGCGAAGGATTTCCACGCAAGCTCCATCTTCTCTCCCCGTTTGGCCCCGGGAGCATAGATGCTCCAGTTTGATCCGCCGCCCTCGCCAAAGGTATGCACGGCGGAGGCCTCGGGCTTGATGGTCCCATCGGCTGGAGCTCCGCCGTCGAACCACTGCTGCACGTCGTCCCACAATGCCGCTTTTTTGTAAGCCGTGAGTCGGTGCAGGATGGTGGAGTAGCCTTCCGCTCCAACGGGGAATGCAGTCGGTGCAATACGGGCATAGCTTTTGCCGGTGGCATCCTTGGTCAGGATTGCGGGGACATACTGCGTTTCCATCTGGATGGCTTTGTTCGGCCCGGCAGGACGTGAGTCGAGCAGCATGCCAGCCCATTCAGGATGTTGGATCGTGGCCTGGGTCCAAAAAAAAGGGGTGAAGAAAGTCGCGGGACCTTTGAAATTGGCGGTGTTGAGAAAGAGGGTCCAGCATTGGTTCCCCGTGGGAAGGTTTTTGCCTCCGGTGGTGGCCTTTGGATTTGTCAGTGGCAGAGGCAGGTAGCCGTAGCCAAAGAGCTCGCCGCTCGTGCCCTGCTTGAGGTTTAAGCCGTCGAGGGGAAACAGCAGCCATGGACTGAGCTGCGCCACGCCATACAGACCGCGTGGCTCCTCCCAACTACCTGCTCCGTAGCCGGGACCATTGGCAATGAACGAGAAGTTTGGCCCGACGCCGCCCATGATGAACTTCGGCGTCTCGGTGGGAAAATGCGTGTCGCGCCACCAACCGAGGCCGCCCTCGACATCCGTGTAAAACTCACCCTTTGGCTTTTGACCGGGATCGTACTGCGGAAACATCCAAGTACCGCAGAGTCCCGTCTGATATTCATGGCCGGGATAGGTTGCCACCAAGGGCCAGGCGGCGGCGTAAAGGGAGAAGCCGCCGTTGAACTCTTCGGGCACCTTCTGTGCCGGCCCAAAGAGATAGCCGGACATTTCGCCCTGCTGAGGCCCGGCGGACAAAAGGAATCCAGGGAATTCAAGCAGAAGCAAAAATGGGAGTAGGGATTTTTTCATGGTTTGGTGCACGTGCGAGACCTGCGGGTTGGGTTACCTGTGTTCGATGTAGCTTTTGGCAAGGACCTCTCCCAATTGAACAATGCCCTCCGTGGTGATCACCAGTTGTTCGGCCTGCGGAGCAAGATGGAATGCCTGGATGTGAATGAACGCTGGGTCTGCGGTGGCGATGGCAGCAAGCTTCGCACTGACATCGATGGCATTGAGCCCCTTCTCGTCGGTGGGCGGTTGCTGACTGACAAACCATCTCAGCGCGGGCAGCGCCAAATCCTCGCGACTTTTTGCAACCGTGGACTTTAACCACCCCGCCGCTTGACTCCGGTAAGGTCCGAAGGACATGTCGTTTTCCCCGACGTGGTAAAAGATGCCCGCCAGTTCCACCGAATGGCCCTTGGCTTCAAGTTCCCTGATGGATTCACGAATGAAGGCGATGAACTGTGGGTAAAGGTTCCGGTCCTTGGCGTCCGTTCCTTGCGGAGTCCAGTCGTTTATCTGCGAGCCGCTGTGGGTGAACTTGGCGATGGCAATATTGCCGGACACCCCGTCTTGCAGCGTCTTGCCGAAGCTGAGTTCCGGACCAAAGGTGTCATAGAATCCGGCGGGGCCCAAAGGCTCCCAGCCTTGCGACGTCTTAAAGCCACCGCCGATGCTGTATTTGAAAGCGATCCGCGCGTTGTCGTTCGCCAGCGACTCGCGTCCTGAGAGTGCTTTGAGTTCCTGAACGAAGGCTCGCTCGGCTTCCATATTGCGATGTCCGGCAAGGACGAAGAGTTTGACCGGGCTTCCTTTGGCATACGGCCAGGTCTTGAGGGATCGGTCGATGGTTGGCTTCTTTCCGATCGTTCTCAGGTAGGCATCGGCGTAGTTCACCCCGTGCTCCAGTTGACCCAGGGTTCCATAGTGATAATGCAGTCCCTCTCCCCCCCCGATTTCCACCGCATCGTGCGAAGTGGGGATGTATTCCGCCAACGGATCGGAGTCGGTCACGGCTTTCTGCCCGGCACGGATGGCACACATATTTTCCCGATTATCCATGCCCCAAATCGTCTTGGTGCAAAGTTCGCCGATATAGAATTTCAATCCGGGTGTCTTGAGGTCCTGGCGCCACCGTTCCAGAAAGTGACTCAGGTTCCTGCCGTAGGCGGGCTTGAACTGTTTATCGAACATGTCGTTTTCCCCCTGATGCCACATGAAGCCCTCGATCCGGTAAGCCACCTTCCTCCGGTCCAACTCGGCCAGTGATGATTGAATCAACTCCAAGGCCAGCGGGTAGAGCTTGAAGCCACTGGGGTCGTCGGGATTCCAATCGCCTCCCAAGGTGGTGCCACCTGCAGCGCATTTGATGATGGCAATGGGAGCCTTGATTTCCTGCGAAACCCGTCGGGCAAAGCTGAGTTCCGGCCCGACGACGTCGTCCACGGGTTGCAACGCGACCCAACCTTTGGAGGTCAGCTTATCCTCGCGCCCGATGTTGTAGGAAAACAGGATTCCCTCCTGGGGCCTGTCCAATCCGGCGAAGGGTGGAAAGCGCTGGATGTCCTTTGCGTGAGAGTCGGAGCCCACCATGTTCGACTGGCCCGCAAAAATAAAGACACGCAACGTGTTGGTGTCGGCATCGTTCCCCACTGCGTTCGTTGCCTCGGCACAGATGGTTGCCACTCGAGCCAGCAGAAGGGCGACGAGAAGGAGGTGTTTCATGGTGAAAAGTGGGGAGGCCAATAGTGCAGCTTAGGCTCGGTTCAGTCTTGTATACCTGATACCGGTGTCCTGCAACCGCCGGTTTGCCCTCAGCCCCGATCTCCGGAGAGATCTTCGGAAAACGAGGGCCTGAGACGTTCATTTGTTGCGAATGACGCCTGAAATAGGCATGTTCGTGCATGATATTGATCTTCGGGATGATTTTCGGCTGTTGCTAAGATGCATGCGTATGCGAACCCGGCTTCGATGGAGCCTCTCCTGCCGGTGACCCGGCGGGAAGTTCTGGCGAAACTGACATGCGACATCCTGGCGGCTTCCGGACGCCTCACCGGGCAGGTGTACGCGCCCGAGGTCCTGCGCCGGGTCGCTGGCCTGGTTCGGGAGATGAACTGCTATTATTCGAACCTGATCGAAGGGCAGAAGACGACTCCCCGGGCTATCGAGCGCGCTTTGAAGCAGGACTTCTCGACGGACGAAACCCAGCGCAATCACCAGCTGCTTGGCCTTGCCCACATCTCCGTGGAAAAGCTCATGTTGGAACGGTTGACGACGGAGACCGTAGATGTCTATGGGTCCGAGTTCATTTGCTGGCTGCACCGGGAATTTTACCAGCGACTCCCTGAGCCGCTGCATTGGGCCAAGACCTTGAGCGGGCAGGCCTATCGGATAGAGCCTGGTCGACTGCGCAACTTCATGGTCGATGTGGGGCGCCACACGCCGCCGCAGTTCCAGGCAGTTCCCCGGTTCCTCAGTCGGTTCACTCAGTTCTACAGTTCCAAGGAAATCATCGCAACGGATCGCCTTGCCGCCATCGCGGCGGCCCATCACCGACTGGCCTGGATTCATCCTTTCGGAGATGGCAACGGGCGGGTCATCCGTCTCCATTCCCAGGCCCTGATGATTCACCACGGTGTTGCTGGCGGCGGATTGTGGACCCTTTCCCGTGGGCTGGCCCGGCAACGGCAGCGTTACTATGAATACCTGCAAGCAGCAGACCTCGGGCGACGCAACGACCTGGATGGACGGGGAAACCTCTCCGATGCCGGATTAGCGGCCTTCTGTCAGTTCTTCCTTGAAACCGTTCTCGACCAAATCCAGTTCATGAGCGGTCTGCTCGGCCTGCCAACCTTACGGACCCGGGTCGAACGCTATTTCCAGTTCGAAACCGTCCATCTCAACCTCTATCGTGAGGAACTGATGCGGCTCGTACGGACCTTGATTGACGAGGGCGAGATTCCCCGGACCCGCGTGCAAGAAATTACCGGCAAAGGAGCCACGGTTTCCGCCGAAATCATCAAGCTTGGCTTACGCGAAGGGCTCATTGATTCGCCCAGCCCCAAGGGGCCCCTGCAGCCGGGCTTTCCGCCCAAGATTCTCGAATTTTATTTTCCCCAACTGTTTGTTGATCTCCCTCTCCAGGAATCAGCCACCGCCCTTGGTCCGTAGCGCCGACTTTCCGGTTGGCTTGGCTGGACCCCATCTCAAGGGTCCTGCGGGCGGCCAATAGGCCTCGCTGGCGCGGAATGGAAGCGCTTCGTGCGGCCGCGATGAGCCGGCGGACGGACAGGTTTGGAAGCCTGCGATTCAGCAGAATTCCGTCCATCGGGCTTGGGGTCAGGGACGGGAAAAAGCGGCGGGACGCCGCTTCCACTTTCACCCGTGGTACTCGGGGTCACGTTGGATATAACTTGCGGGTCAGGCGTGGTTCGGAACGTCGCGGATCGACTGGAGTCTCTCCCTACCTCGCCCGCTCGTCCGGCAGTTCTGACTTCGAATTTGACTCGTCAGGTCGGAAAACTTCGTTGCTTCCCATGGCCGGCGACAAGGGCGTTCGGAAACCCGAGAAATGCCATTTACAAATGGAAAATCCCATTTTATGATACCATCCATAACGACACGCCTCACCATCGACAGCGCAGGCCGGGTGGTCATTCCAAAACCGTTGAGGGACCAACTCGACCTTGCTCCGGGCGACACTCTGGAACTTGAAGCCGATGGCGAGAAAATGACCCTGCGCCCCGCCCGTATCGCTGCTCAGCTTTCCAAGGAGAAGGGAGTGTGGGTGTTTCGCACCGGTCAGCCTTTGGCCGAAGCCAGTGTGGACAACGTGCTGGACCAGTTGAGGAGTGAACGTGACGCCCACAGCCTGGGAGTAACCGGGTGAAAGCGTTTCTGGACACGTCCGTTCTCGTTTCGGCATTTCTTGGCGACCATCCCCATCACGGACCAAGCCTCGACCTGCTCGCCCGTTGCGTACCGACAGAGGCGGCTTGTGCGGTGCACAGTCTGCTCGAAGTCTACTCCGTGCTGACCCGAATGCCCGGAAAGTATAGAATCACAGGCGATCAAGCCCTGCTTTTTGTCGGCAACGTCCGCGAACACCTGTCATTGGTGGCGCTCACCGCTGAAGAATCCGTTACCGCGCTGGAGCAGTTTGCGGCAGCCGGTGTTTCAGGTGGCGCAATTCATGACGCCCATATTGCGGCCTGCGCCCTTAAGTCGCGCGCCAAGGCACTGTATACTTGGAATATCGGCCATTTTTCCCGGTTGGGCCCTCAAGTAGCTCCACTTTTAAGAACCCCACTCTGACCGACAACCTCGTGAAATGCCCGCTTTTTGGCCCGCCCGTCAACCCGATCGCCATGGGTGGTATTGGGGGAAAAGCGGCGGGACGCCGCTTCCACCATCCTGGTCCTGCGCGCAAGTGGCAGCCGCTTGTTGTTCGGGGCACGTGATGCCGGTTCTGTACTGGAGCCCGGGCGTCTCGCCCGGTTGTCGGCGAGGTTCCTGATTTTTCGGCTGTTGGCACGCAATCCCCGGACGAGACGTCCGGGTTCCCGGGGGAGCCGAGAGCCGGGGTGCAAGGCTACGGGATGGCAACGCGTAAGGTTCCGACCCTGTCCACCGACCCAAGGCCATGATGAAGTTTCCTATCTGGGCGGCGGGTGCATTGACCCTATTCGCAGGTTGGGCGGTTCATGCCGGGGAACCGGTGGTCTGGAGAAGTGGTCCGAAACAGACGGCGCTCCTTGAACTTTTCACCAGTGAGGGGTGCAGCAGTTGTCCGCCGGCCGAAAAATGGCTCTCCGGGCTTACCAACAATCCCGCCCTTTGGCAGGACGTCGTGCCCGTTGAATTTCATGTCGATTACTGGGACAATCTGGGTTGGACGGACCGGTTTGCCTCCCCGGATTACACCGCCCGTCAACAGCGCTACGCCGAGCTCTGGAAGCATTCGACCGTCTACACCCCGGGGTTTGTCCTCAATGGGACTGAATGGCGAATGGGATTCGGCGGCGGCGGGTTTCCCAAGGGGGATCGGTCTATTTCCGGCGTGCTCGAAGTTAAGCCGCTCACAACCAATAGCCTGTCCGTGAAGTACGTGATCGATGCGGCAAACCCCCGGACCGGGTCCCTGGAAGTGACGGCGGCCTGGTTGGGAAGCGATACTGTCAGTGATATCCGGCGGGGTGAAAATGCGGGAAGCCGCCTTCATCACCCCTTTGTGGTTCTCAGGACCACAACCTTGCCTTTACAGCTCCATGAGGGAACTGCGACGGCGGTGGTCCAGCTTCCCCGGATTCCACGCGAAAACTCTGCCCGGCTGGGAATCGCCGTGTGGGTCTCCCGGGAGGGAAATCCGATCCCGGAACAGGCCACCGGTGGCTGGTGGGCTCCGTGAGTCGCTTCGGGATGTCACCCCGCCGGTCTGTCTCAGAACGGGTCACAGCCGCGTAAAGATAGCGCCGACTGACGCTCGGCGGCTACAAGAGTGGAAGCGGCGTCCCGCCGCTTTCCCCGTTCGTCAAACGGCGCTGGTTCAAAGCCATTCCCATCGACTGAAGGTGGCGGCCTGTCCGCACGGTTCACCGGATTCGGTTACCAGATTCCAAACGGTGGCTCGGGCGATGCGAAATCGCCGACCGTCGCGCGTGATACGGACGCCACTGTAATCATCGATGTGGCCACCGGCGGTCACGGCCGCGAGAAGGCGCGCCCGCTCTTCTCGGTTGGGAGCCTCGGCGGTGAACCGCGAGGGAGTCTTGGTGAATTCCTCCCAACTCATGCCCCACAGCGACAGCGCGGTGGCATTGCCATAGTTGAGCACCGGATCGGACTCGGTACCGTGCGACACCACCACCATCGGTGCCTCATAAAGCGCCCGGGCGAGGTCGATTCCGTCAAGGTCGACATCCAGCAGTCGACGACCCGTAAAATGGAGATGGCGGCGGACAATCCGCTCCGCCTGCCTCACCATGCTGGGTTGCTGCCAGGGCCGTTCCATCGAAGCTCCCGCAGTTGAAGGATCGTGATCGTTGGTCATGGCGGTCAAGTCGCGACCAATCCCGCCAAGGCCGAATCGTAGGCCTCCGCCACCCGGGAAAAGTCGGTCACCGTGGCCTTGAGATCGCGGATGATGCCGTCCTGCAGGCCATAGATGAAACCATGCACGGAGAGCGGCTGCTCACGCTCCCACGCGTCACGTGCGATGGTGGTTCGACAGACATTGGCCACCTGCTCGATGACATTGACCTCGCACAACCTGTCCGACGCGCCACCGGGGTCGGCCAACAGTCCCGCGGAATGTTTCTCACGAATATCCTGCAAATGCCGCAGCCAATTGTCGCTCAGGCCGAGCCGATCCCGCCGTAGCGCTGCTCCCACACCGCTGCAACCGTAGTGCCCACAGACAATGATGTGGCGCACCTTGAGGATATCCACGGCGAATTGCATGACCGACAGGCAGTTAAGGTCGGTATGCACCACCAGATTGGCGACATTCCGATGAACGAACAATTCGCCGGGCAGCAACCCGACGATTTCATTCGCCGGAACCCGGCTGTCCGAACAACCGATCCAAAGGTACTCCGGATTCTGCTGGCGTGACAGCTTGACGAAAAACTCCGGGTCCAGTCGTCGAATATTGGCCGCCCAAGTCCGGTTATTCGCGAATAAATGCTGAAGGGAAAGGGTCTCGTCGTGCATCAGACGCGGGTCTGTAATGTCGGCTCTTTCCGGGCAGCCATCCTGTTCGAAATCAACATGGGAGCGACACTAGGGGAAACCTTGGGCGGGGTAAATCCCGTTGAACCCGCGAACCGTCCGAACGCGGACTTTCCAAAACGACTTGGCGAATGCAATTTTCCCTCATGTCCTCTCTGTCGCGATGCCGCATCCTGATTATCGGTATGCTTCCATGGGCCCTGTTGGGGGCCGAGATTGGAGCTGTCACGGGCACCGGCACCAGCACCAACGGCTTCCGTGCCTTGGTTGCGGACGACCGACCGGCGGCACCCATCCTCGCTCCGGCCAGTGCTGAAGGTCAGGCGCGCATCAAGCAGTTCAAGCTCCCGCCGGGCTTGCAGGTCGATCTCTGGGCTTCCGAGCCGATGCTGGCCAATTCGGTCGCGTTTTCCGTCGATGAATTGGGCCGGGTCTGGACCAGTGAGACCTACCGCTACCGGACCAGTGTGCTCGATATCCGGCATTACATGTTCATGCTCGAAGACGACCTGGCATCGCGCAGCATCGAGGACCGTCTGGCCAATATTCGGAAATGGTTTGGTCCCGACGGTGAAAAGGAACTCGGACGCGAGACCGAAGTGGTCCGTCTGTTGGAGGACACCCACGCCACGGGCCATGCCGACAAATCAACGGTCGTGGTGGACGGCCTCCGTTCGCCGCTGGACGGTATTGCCAGCGGAATCCTCGCCCGCCACGGCGAGCTCTGGTTCACGGACATCCCGTCCCTCTGGAAATTCACCCCGAAAACGAGTGCCGAGCAGGACCGGGTCGGCCTAAAACTGCCCAGCACGGAGGGTTCCACCGCCGCCCTTGCTTCCACACCGCAGGTCCATACCAACTTCACCGCCGAGGCCTTGCTGACCGGATTTGGGGTTCGGTTCAGTTTTACCGGGCACGACCTTCATGGGCTGAAGTTGGGACCCGACGGTCGCCTGTATTTCAGCTGTGGTGACCGAGGCGCCCATGTCTCGACCCGGGAGGGGACGGTGGTGGACCTGCCGGACGAAGGCGCGGTCTTTCGGTGTGAGCCGGACGGTTCTCACCTGGAGATTTTTGCCCGAGGATTGCGCAATCCGCAGGAACTGGCCTTTGACGATAACGGCAACCTGTTCACTGGTGACAATGACTCGGATCAGGGAGACCGCGAGCGTTGGGAGTATGTCGTTGAGGGAGGTGACTACGGTTGGCGGGTGGGGTATCAGCACGCGCCGTTGGGCAACGCGGGGCCGTGGAATATGGAGCGGCTCTGGGTTCCACAATTCCCCGGACAGGCAGCGTACTTCATTCCTCCCATAGCCAACATAGGTGATGGACCCAGCGGACTGGTTTATGACTATGGAACCAGTCTGCCTGCGGGGCTTCGGCATCGCTTCCTGCTGGCCGATTTCAAGGGCACCAGCGCCCGGAGCGGCATCTACTCCATCTTGAACCGTCCGAGCGGAGCGGGATTCGAAATGGTGGCCCACGACACCTTTGTCTGGAACGTGCTGGTGCCGGACGTCGACCTTGGACCCGACGGAAGCATCTGGTTTTCGGACTGGCATGAGGGCTGGCCGAAGAGCAACAAAGGTCGGCTCTATCGTGCTTATTTTCCGGAGGTCGTCAGCGATCCGGCGGTGAAGGAAACCGCCCGGCTGCTGGCCGCCGGAATGAAGGGACGACCCGAGGCGGAATTGGTTGGACTCCTGGCTCACCGGGACCTCCGGGTCCGGCAGGAAGCCCAATTTGAACTCGCGGCCCGCGGCATTTCATCGTTCTCCTCCCTCAGGCAAGTTGCGCTGGAATCCAGGGAGCATGCCGCCCGGGTTCATGCACTTTGGGCCATTGGCCAGATTGTTCGGCCCCTGCCGGTGAGTCAGTTCGCCCGCGAACTGCTTTCTCTGTCGCCGCTTCTCGGCGATCCCGATCCCGAGGTCGCTGCCCAGGCCATTCGCCTTGCTGGGGATGCCCAAATGGGAGACTTGGTACCATCGTTGGTCGTTGCCCTCCGGGCGCCGAATCCCCGCCAACGTTTTTTTGCTGCGCTGGCCATCGCGCGGCTATGGAAAGCCCGGGTGGCGAATGGCGCTGACGGTTGGAGATGGGACCGTCGCATGGTCAAACCGGTGAACCCGCCATGGGACCCGCTCCTCAACATGGCCGGTGGCAACGTCGCCCACGATTCCATCCTCAGGCATGCCGCCGTTTCCGCGCTGGCGGCGCTCCTGGCGGAGACCCCGAATTTTCTTCCTGACCCCCAGCCTGTGAGCGAGGCGACCGTAGAAGCCCGACTGTGCCTGCTGCTGGCTCTGCGCCGTCAAACGAATCACACGGTTGACCGCGTTCTTACTCAACCTCCATCCAAGCCATTGCTGATGCTGGAGGCAGCGCGTGCCATCAATGACGTGCCGATAGTCAGCGCCTTGCCCACCCTGGCGGCACTGGGTGACCCGCAGCGCCTCGATCCGCTTCTGGTCAGCTTCAAAACCACAGGTGCTGCGCTGGCCGAATGGCCATTGTCCACACCGGCAGGCGTCATCCGCGACGTTCGGGCAGACCAACCCCTTCCCTGGGGCACCAACCACCTGGACTTGGTGACCCCGATGTTGGTTCGCATCGTCAATGCCAATTACCGGCTTGGAACGGACCTTGGCGCAAGGCGTCTGGCGGCTTTGGCTCTTCGCTCGGACCTCCCGGACCTCGTTCGGAGCGAGGCCCTCCACGACCTGGGAACATGGGCTCAGCCATTTCCCCGTGACCGCGTGGTGGGAATATTTCGGCCTTTGCCGGCCCGCGACCCCCAACCAGCCCGCGACGCGTTGGAGTCCGTCTTCGCGGCGTTGATGTCCAGCCACGGTCCCGAATCCGTCCTGTCGGCGGCAGCCGAGGCTGCGGTCTCCCTGAAATTGACGGCTGCGGTTCCCTCGCTCCGGGGACTGGTGGTCGATCCGCAAAGCCCCGCGGACACCCGGGCTTCCGCACTTCGGGCTCTGGTGGCCTTGAAGGCACCCGATGTGGACGGCACCCTTCGACTGGCCGCAGCCGATCCCGTCGAAGGATTAAGACTGGAGGCCTCACGGTTAAACGCCATTCTGCATCCGGAGGACGCCGCAGGACAATTGGCAGCCCAATTGCAATCCGGCTCTGTGGCCGAACAACAGGGGGCCTTCCAGGCCTTGGGGCGCCTGAAATCGGACGCGGCTGACGCCATCCTGGCCGATTGGCTGGACCGCTTGATGAAACGGGAGGTGGCCAACGAAGTCATGCTCGACCTTGTGGAGGCCGCTTCCTTGCGAACAGCCACCCCCGTCAAATCCCGCCTCGAGGCCTATACCCAATGGAAATTGCCGCAGGACCACCTGACCCCCTATCGGGAAACCCTGTTCGGAGGAAGTGCCGCCCGCGGGCGGAAGATTTTTTACGAAAATGCCGCCGTCGGGTGCACCCGCTGTCACCATATTGGCAACGACGGTGGCGGCAATGCTGGACCCATTCTGGATGGCATCGCTACGCGACAGCCACGGGAGTATTTGCTCGAAAGCATCGTTTTTCCCAACCGGCAAATTGCCGCTGGTTTCGAGACGGTCACTGTGACCATGAAAAACGGGGCACCCTACGCCGGGTTGGTGAAGGGAGAAACCGTCTCAGAACTCGTGCTGCAAACCCCTGAGGAAGGCGAGGTGCGACTGGCGAAGGCGGACATTCAGGACAGGGCCAAGGGGCTCAGCGGAATGCCCGAGGGATTGGGTCAGCTCCTGAGTCGGCAGGAACTCCGGGATGTCGTTGAATTCCTGGGGACGTTGAAATGAATGGGATTTAATCCCCCGTTCATGCTATCTTCACGGGTGGGGTATATCCCTTACGCCGGAAAGATATGCGACTGTTGCTGATTGAAGATGAGCCCAAGGTGGTCGAATTTGTGGTCCGTGGTTTACGAGCCGAATGCTGGGCTGTCGACTTTGCTCTGGACGGGACTGAAGGCCTCGCCCGGGCGACGGAAGTCCCCTACGATATCATCGTTCTCGACCTGATGCTGCCGGGCTTGACCGGAACCGAGGTGCTTCGCCTCTTGCGCGCCCGGGGGGTGGAGGTGGCCATATTGATTTTAACCGCCCGGGATGGCACCAGTGACAAGGTCGACCATTTTGAGGCGGGCGCGGACGATTATCTCACCAAACCGTTCGCTTTTGAGGAGTTGTTGGTTCGCATCAAAGCCCTGATGCGCCGTCCCAAGACGGTTTCACCCCAGATTCTCAAGATTGACGATCTTGAAATTGATCGTTTGGCCCAGCGGGTGCGGCGGGGAGGGCGCAGTATCAGCCTGACCGGAAAGGAATACAGTCTGTTGGTGTATCTAGCCTCCAATCCGGGTCGCATCCTGACCCGAACCATGATCATGGACCATGTGTGGGACGAAAGCTTTCAGGGGCTGACCAATATTGTGGATGTTTATGTCCGCCATCTTCGCTCCAAGCTGGACGACGGCCAACAAGTGAAGCTCATCCAAACCGTTCGCGGCATGGGGTACTGCCTCAAAGGCCCAGACCAATGAAGCGGACCTCGCTCCGATTCCAACTTCTAAAATCGTACGCCACCTGGATGGTGGGCGTGTTCACGATGTTGGGGTTGGTCCTGCATACGGGATTGTCCGGCTTTTTGATCCATCAACTGGGAACGGTCCAGCAACAACGGGCGGAAAGCGTTGTCGAACTGATTCAGAATTGGCGCAAAACACCCGCCGGACGTTCCCTTTTTGAGGAAATGGACCTTCGATTTTCACCGCTGGAGCGCGGCTGGTTGATCCGGTTCGTCGATGCCAATGGCGGCCTCCTTTACCCTTCGGCTTCTGCTGCCGACCCGTTCAGAGGTGTCCCGGTTGCCAACCGAGCCGGAACCCGCCAGATCGAATTACCGAGCGGTGAACGGGCCATGGTCGGAGCGGCCCGTGGACCTGGCGGAGGTTGGGTTGAGGTCGCCGAATCTTCGGAGCCAATCCTCGACAAGGTATCCGAGGTGATGATCGTTTATGTGGCGATCTCCGCCCTCCTGGCGATTGCCGCTCTGACGGGTGCCTGGTCGCTGATCGGTCAGACGCTGAAGCCGGTGGCGGAAATCGCGGCCGCGGCGGACCGGATCACCTCCCACAATCTGAACGAGCGATTGCCCGTTCCACCGCGTCGCGATGAGATCGCCCACCTGACGGAATCACTCAACGGGATGATCCACCGGTTGGAGGAGGCGCTCCGGGTCAACGAACGGTTCGTTGCAGATGCTTCTCACGAACTCCGAACCCCATTGACCGTGCTTCGCGGTGAACTCGAACAGGCCGCCCTGCACCCGGAACTGCGTCGACCTATGGCAAGACTGCTGGAGGAAGTGGACAGCCTGGCTCAGTTGGTCGACAATCTGTTGCTGCTTTCGCGTCTCGATTCCAATCAACCGCGGAAGGAATGGACTCAGATTGATCTTTCCCAACTCACGGTTCAAACCATCGAACAGATGGCTCTGCTCGCAGAGGACAAACATATTCTTATCACTTGCGATGCCCTCGTCCCCGCAGTGGTCAATGGCGATGGGGCGCGGCTCAAACAAGTGATCGTAAATCTGTTGGATAATGCCATTAAATACACGCCCGACAGGGGACTCATCACCCTCTCCGTGCGACACAAAAAGGCCGAGATCGCTCTGGAAGTGAAGGACACCGGTCCTGGAATTCCCGCAGAAGCCCTTCCGCACTTGTTCGAGCGCTTCTTTCGGGTCGATCCGGCCCGCAGCCGGGAACTGGGTGGGGCGGGCATCGGTCTTTCCATCGTCCAAGCCATTTGTCATGTCCATGGTGGACGGGTGGAAGTGGAAAGCGTCCTCGGCCGAGGCAGTGTTTTCCGGGTTCTCCTGCCGGGGACAGCCCGGCCCCTTCCGTTCTGAGGTCGGCCGATTCCACAGAGAGATATTATCCGCAGATTGACACAGATTAACGCAGATTGGGAAAGAGAATGGGGACCACTCCGATCTGACGGGTGCAGCGGTCATTGCAAGCGGACAACAAAACGCGTCAGATGCATTGCCCTGAGGATTGGCTTTATTCTCAAGACCTTTTTCTCTGAATCTGTGTCAATCTGTGTTAATCTGCGGACAAACTGTATTCTCGAGCCTGACGTGCGCCAG
>CAITXU010000258.1 GCA_903896505.1 uncultured Verrucomicrobiota bacterium
CATTTTGGAACAGGACGACGTGGCCGTTGGACTCGAAATCAAGTTGGGAGGGCAGGTGAGCGATCTTGACCTTCGAGGCCTTGAGGCTTGGCGCGAAACATTTTCGCGCCAACAGCGAATCCCCCGTGGAATCGTCCTCAACGCGGCGACGCGACGCACCGTGGCAAAAAACCTGTTTGCATTGCCATGGGGATGGATGGTTCCCCAGCAGCATCGCTGACGCTTGTTCTTCCTCGGTGCGATTCCCGGATAGGGAACACCTCCAAAATCGGAAGTGAATCGAGACCATGAACCTGATAGGTCGGCACCCACGCGATGTAGGACAGGTTCCAAACCTGCTGAATCGCGGACCTCCAATCCTGCCGGGCCTCAGGGCGAACCGGAGTACTTCGGGACGTGGCATGGCGCAGCCGACGGGAAAGTCGGCGATTAGCAGACAAGAATATCGGCGCTACAGCGTGAGGGCTGGTTCATGGGTAGTCCAGGTGGAAGACCTGCCTTTAATGACGATGAGTTACGCCAATTCCTTTAGCTCGCTGTGTGCCCAGCGTTTTATTTTCGTGAAATTGGGCCGAAAACATGGTGCGAGGTGCAGGTTTCGAACCTGCGACCCCTTGCGTGTGAAGCAAGTGCTCTACCACTGAGCTAACCTCGCACTACCGAAGAGGGGAAGTTGATAGCTGACAGAAAGCCGGACTGCAAAGCCGAATATTCGAGTTTTTCCTGCCTCACTCCTTTCACCTTGGTGAGTTTCTTGGGACAGGGGCGGGCCAGAAGTCTAAAGGGGTGGGCGGAAGGCCCGGGTTCCAAGGGACGCTTCGGTTGTGAGGCGCACCGGGCCCCACGCGCCGTCTTCCCGCCGAGCTCTCCTGGGTTGGGTTGCGGCCTGGTAGAGTTTGCGCCGATTGACATGCGGCTACGGGGATGGTGGCCACCTGCTTCAGTAGTCGCCGTCCGTTAGGCGGCGCTATCTTTCCTCAGCCGGAACCTGTTTCTGGGCATAAAGGCGGGGTAAAGGCCAGGCGGATCGGTTGCACTTGGGCTTGAATCGTAAGGCGGTAGTGGCTCGAACCGCCTGTGGTTTGCCAGAAACCTCTCAACGGTGTCTTTGGAACGGGAAAGGTAATGATCGCCGCAGTAGTTGGGGGACTTGCGGGAGCCTCGGTCCTGCGGACGGTCCATAGGCTTCGCTGTTGCGGAACTGGCGTGATCCGAACCGCCGCAGCTCGGCAGGAGACCCCGCCCTACCAATGTAGCTGAAATTCAATATGTTACATCGATATCGTTCAAGACCTTGGTAGGGCGAACCTCCCGGTGAGCCGCGGCGGTTCGGATCCGCCCGGTGGCTCCCATGTCCCGGGACTTCAGCCCTTAAAGGTCCTAATCCTACGTTCCTGGGCCGGTGGCCCAGGCTGGGATGGATGCGGGCCGTTGGCCCTCGAGGCGGATTCGGAATTGAGGTGATGCGAACCACCAAAGCTTCGCTCCTGCGGACTGCAAATGGGGTTCGCGTCGTCGCGCGAGTCCAATTCAACTCATCTCCAGCCTTCAGGAGCTCCTCGACTTCATCCCCAAAAGCTTCGGCCTGCTTCGATGGCCCGCATTGCCCTCAACTGCGTCCCGAGATGTCGGTCCCCCACCTCGCGGCAAGGTTCGCCAGCCAGCTTTCCTCCGGTAACGAGTACGGTCTGAATGTTTCTATCCGACCCTCGCGGTCGTTGTAAAAAAGTCCTCCGTGAAGGCCCAAATTGGACGCCGACGGCTGATCGCACAGGCTGGAGGAATCGGACGCACTCATCTGAAGCAGCACCCGGAGTTCAAACTCGCTCAGCCCCTTCCGTCCCAGGAATCGATTCACGTTGTTGTACGAATCGACCTGGACAATCACATGGATGCCCTGGGCCGAGCCCTCGATGTAGAGGCGCTGGAAGGGGGCCGCCGCGTTCTCCGAGGCGTCGGATGTGTCGGTGGAAAACCCAAAGCTGTCATCGGGTTTGAGCTTCTTGCAGTGTTGAAGTCCCAATACGACGAGGAAAACGTTGGGTCGTCCCAGGCTGCCGTTGGCGGTGCGAACGTCGAGTTCGGTCTGCAACGAGAGGATGGTGGCGGGAACGCGACCGGGCAGAACCCGCTCGACCGATTGCGGTAGAATCGAGCAGAGGTGCTCCAGTAAGAGGTTTCGAGGCGTCCCTGGGGCGGTGGTGTCCACGAGAATGAATCGGGCTAGACCGGGAGGATGCTGCGCCGCGAGGGAAATGAGGGACGCCAGAACGAGCGAAAGTGCCGTTTCTTCCCGCTGTCCGACCAACAGGAGGTTGCTGCCACCGGCCTTGGAAAAATCGGCGGCGGTAGGACCCTTGATCGAATTCGGTGCCCCCAGCCACGCAACGGGAATCGCCGGAAGCTGTGTGGGCCGAGCCGCCAGAAGCTTTTGCAGGAGCGGATTGTCCACCATGCTGGCCGGTGCACTTCCCTCAAAAACAACCGGTGCTTTTCCAGCCCATGCCGGAGCCGCGGCAAGTTTCTGGATTTCAGCCAGGTACTTTTCCCGGGTCTCGTCGGGAAGCCATACTGCCTGGAAAGGGGAATTCGCCTCGCGCGCCCCGGCGGAGTCGTTGTAGATGCCTTCTCCCGGACGGCTCAGCAATCGGGGTGCGGAATTTTCGTCGCCCATGATCAGGTAGGCATCGGCCTCGTCGCATTGGAAGGCGATGCGCACCGCCATTTGCCCCAGGGTGGCCCGGGCCAGTGCATAGGTGCCGCCCAAGGTCTGAGACGCGAGGATGACATGAATCCCGAAAGCCCGGCCCTGACGGACGATCCGGTCCAACAAGACAGCGGCGTCCTGGGCAATCCGGTCTTCCTCCACGAAGTACTCCTGAAACTCATCGACCAGAAGCAGGCAGCGGGGCATGGGCTCTTTGCCGCCCGCACGACGGTATCCGGGCAGGTCCTGAACCCCGAGGTCGCGGAACAACTCGCCCCGACGGCGCAATTCCAAGTCGATCCGTTCCAGAACGCTCAGTCCGAATTCGCGATCGCTTTCGATGGCCACGACCCGCGCATGGGGCAGTCGGGCGGTGGCGTAGGCCTTGAATTCGACGCCCTTTTTGAAATCCACGAGGAAAAACTCGAGTTCATCCGGACTGCACCGGAGTGCCAGATTGGTCACCAGGACATGGAGGAGGTTTGATTTTCCTGACCCGGTCTTGCCGGAAATCAAGGCGTGCTGTCGGGTGCCACGTCCCAGCGAAAGGTATTGCAACTTCGATGCACCGGTCCGTCCCAGCGGTACCCTAATTTCTTCCGCGGTGCTTTCGGTCCAGTACTCCCCGGAAGGTGGGCCGACGACTTCAAACGGAACGACAACCTTGTTCGCATCGCGGCTGGCACGCCCAATCCGATGCAACAGCTCCGTGGCCAGCTCGGGAGGTGGCGGCAGGCCAGGAGTAATTCGTAGTCCGGATCCCATCGAAGGAATGGCCGTGACCTCCGATCCCGAGGTCAGTAGATGGACCCCCGACACATTCAGGTCTTCAGCAACAAATCCGGGCGGTGTCGGAAGACGTCGGTCCCAATGAAGCAGGGTGATGATGCCGCATCGTCCGCCGTTGGTGACCAAGTTGAGCAAACGTCGTGAGGAGGATTCCGTAAAGTTGACCGGAAATCCGGTCACAATCAGCAGGTGATGATGTTCAGCGATGCTCCCGGCCCGGGCATTGTACTCGACGAGGTTGGCAAACTCATTGCGAAGGTACATCTGCAGCACCTTTTCCATTTGCTGGGTCAGTTCCGTCAGGCGCTCCTCGATCTCGGACGTTTCGGTCCAGATGCGCTGTCCCGCACCCCCTTTGGCTTCGGCATAATCCGACAAATGCATAAGACTGGCGAAGGTGCGTCCCAATCCAACCGGATCGAGGATGGTGACCTTGAGTCGTCCCGGCGGCATCTGGCAAAGAAGCCGGAGAGCGATGTTGTTGAGCCAGTCCCCGACAGCGGCAGAGGAGGTGCCGTCGGATTCGATCACGACCGAACCGTCCTCCGGATAGGCCAGCCAAAGTGGAACGACACGACTTTCTGGCTCCGGAAGAGCGAGGCGTGGATCGGTGGGCCAGACCGTGGAGAGGGCTCGCAGCCGAATCGCCAATGTGCCGATCTCGGGTGACCCTTGATAGGAGATAGGAGGCTGCCATGACACCCAAAAGGGTGACTCCCAAGACGGCACCACACCCGCCTTGGCTTCGGCGATCTCGGTAAAAAGCCGGGAGATCGGTTGCAACCCCTTATCCCAATCCTCGACCAAGGAGGTCCACTGTTCAGCCGAACTGAGCTCCATGCGCGTCAGTTCGGTCTGTCCCCGGGTAGTCAGGTGTTCGCGTTCGTCGACAATCACCCGCTCCAGAGCCTCCGTTTCGGCGAGGTGTCGCGCGGCCAACTCGGGTTTCCTTTTTGCCTGAATCCTTTCGTGGGTGGCCATGGCCCTTGTCCCCTTGAACTGGAGCTGTCGCACAGCGTCGGCTCTGGCAACCTCGATGGCAGATTCATGTGCCGACCAACGATCTCGGATGGACTGAGTCGTTGAGGTGAATCGTGACTGCGCTTCCCTGGTTTCAGTCTGGTAACGGGCCGCGATTTTCTCCTGAGCAAACGCAAGATGGTTTCGGGCGGAGGTGAGCGTTTGAGCGGCCTGGGTCGCTATTGGACGAAGCCGAAAGAATACCCATAGACGTACGAGCAGGGCCATGACGAGCACAAGTCCGGAGGTCAACTGCGCCGTGGAGGCTTGGGAGGCCGAAACGCCGACGTTTTCCCGGAGAATCGAAAGAGTACAGACCGCATTCACGGCCACGAGACTCAGGAGTAAGAGCCAGGGCGGGAGAAAGCGAACAACACCGGACGGGAACACGGCGGCGGCCTGCTCGGCAGATTTGTCCAGGTCTTTTACCGCTGTTCGGACGTTCAAGATTAAGCCAGATGCGTCGTCTCCGGATTCGGGAGCCGCCCCTGGATATCCGGATGAAAACCATCGCCGGAATTGTCGAAACGCTCCCATGCTCTTCAACAAGCGGGAGTGGCAGGCCTGCAATGCGGCTCCAGCTTCCGAAGCCTCAGACGTCAAAGTGGCGTAGTTGTTACCGGCGGCTGCCAAGTCTATCTCCCGTTGTCGCTCGGCATCCAGTGTCCCTTTTTGGAACCCAAACACAGCCCGCCCGTCCTGTTGGTCCAGCCCCTGCGTGGTTCTGCGTCGGCACTCCACCACGGCCTTTTGGATTCGCACTTTGCGCTGCTCTGTCCGACGTTCCGACAGTTCCGATTCCTGCCGGTGACGCTCGGCCAGTTCCATCCGTCGGAGAACGGCTTCGTCGTTCTGTCGTCCCAGGCTTTGGGTAGACGCCCTCGCGGCGAGTGCGCGGTGACGGGCAATGTCGCGAAGAAGTTGTTCCTCCCGGGACGCCATCCCGGCGACGTGTTTTCGAAATTCCGAAAACAGCGACCGAATATGGTTCAGGGGAGGGGCTTTACTCACAATCGTCCTTCATTTTTTGAATGATCACTTCCAATTGGTCGAGGGAGGTCAGCGTTTTTTCGACTTGGGCCATGAGTTCTACCATATGGCGATCATGGAATTCGCGGGCTTTGTCGTCCGCCCAGGAGCTTTGCGTTTCCTCCCAACTCCCGACCAATTGTTTGAGGAGTCCGGCGAGGCGGGCCTTGCTCGCTTGTGCGCTCATTTGGTTGTGTTGCCCGTGGCCGGTTCGATGGGCTCCCCGCCGTCTGGCCCGACCACAGGAGGTTCGTCCGACGACGGTGCCGACTGCGGAGCGGTGGACGTGGAGACGAAAGAACGCCGGTCGGAGTAGGCGTCTAATGCCGCCAGGGATTGGTTGAGGAAATGGACAGCGTGGGCCATATCGACCGTGAGCACCGTGTGAAGCTGCTCGACTTGCCGCACCATGGGAAGACTTCGGTTTTCAAAGTTGCGGCTCCAAAACTGGATGTGTTTGAGCTTCTCACGGGCTTCATCCAGAGACCGCTCCGCCCGATGGACCTGCATTTGATGAAAGCTGGCGGGGCCGCGCTGGGTGGCGATGCTTTCCTGAAACAAGGTTTGGCGTGCCTCCTCCAGCTTACGCTGACGGCGCCAAACTTCGCCCTCCCAGTGCTTACGGCGGTCCAGGTCAAGCCAGGCTTGCTGTCGGGCTACTTCCACCGCCGCTTCCTCGACGGTCGCCCGCGCCCCGCTGAGGAATGTCAGTAGATGCGCGCGAAACCGGTCGATGTCATCGACCGAGCGGATATGGACGTGATCTGCCATGCTCTCCTCATCGCTGTTTCAGGTAGTCCTCGATATGCTGAGCCTTTCGCAGCAGAAAGGGTGCCTGCTGCTGGGACATGTCGATGAACTTGCGGAAGGTCTTGGTGACCTGCTGAAATTCATCAGCAAATTTTTCGTGTTCCTTATCCTTCCAGGTGTCTCCCAGGGAAGCGAACCGGGCCTGGAGGGAACCCAACCGGGCCAGGGTATCGGTGTTGAACCGGTTCAGTTCTTCCGCAAAACGGCGGACATTCTCCGGGTCCATGATGGCGTTCGGCATGGTGTGCTCCTTTTGTTTACGTCTGTGTTCAGAGAATACTGGAAGGGAGGCCGATTCGCGAGGAAAAGCGTTTCGAGTTCGATTTCCCTTCCCGTCTTCATGTGCCCCGTTTCCCGCCGGGCGCTTGTTGATTCGCACACGAAGACGCGAAGCCGCGAAGGGAAGAAAAAGATTTAACGGGAATCATTATGATAAACCTCGGAAATATTCATATTAAACGGTCAGTTTTCCTGGGCTATCAGCCGTTTTGCGATCTTACGATGCGCGGCGGTCACCGCCAATTCTCCGGCCTCTTCGGGAGTTACCCATTGTCCGTCTTGAATCGCATCGGGAATTCGTTTCAGGGCCACCATGAATACATCGAGGGTAATCTGATAGCGAGTGATGGCATGGCGGACCCGGGGTAGGGGGATCAGTTGGGATTCAGGGACGCCCAGCCATTCGCGGGCGGAGTCCACCGCGTCGCGACGGTCATCGGTCACCTCCAATTGAGGAAACTCCCAGAGGCCCTGGTTGACCTCGCCGTCGATTCGCCTCCGCATCAACCACCGACCGGAATGGGTTATGACCGCAACCAGATAACACAATCGGGTGGCTTTGACCCTGGGGCGGACCATCGGGAACCGGTCGACTTCACCCGCCTGATAGGCCTGACATTCAGTCGAAACCGGGCAAAGCAGGCAGGTGGGGTTGCGGGGGAGGCAGACGGTCGCCCCCAATTCCATCAGGCCCTGATTTAAAGCCGAGTAGCGTCCTGCCGCAAACGGAGTGGAGGGGACCGATTTCAATTCGCCCGTAGCCGTGACCAGGCCTTGTGCCAGTTGCCAAAGTTGGTCGCGGGGGCCGGAATCGCGGGGATCGCCCTCGACTCGATTCAACCGCGATAAAACCCGGGCGACATTGCCGTCCACAAGCGGTTCAGACTGGTTGAAGGCCAGGCTGGCGATGGCTCCCGCGGTGTAAGGGCCCACTCCGGGCAATTCCAGGAGCTCAGCTCGTTGAGAAGGAATGCGCCCATGGTGCTGAAGCTCGACGGCGCGAGCTGCCCGCTGAAGATTGCGGACCCGTGAGTAGTAACCCAGCCCTTCCCAGAGCTTGAGGAGGCGGTCCTCGGCAACCCCGGCCAGGTCGTGAAGCGTCGGCAGCTCCTGCATCCACAGGTTCCAATAGGGAATGACCGTTTGAACCTGCGTCTGCTGGAGCATCACCTCGGAGACCCAAATGCCATAGGGGTCTCGGGAGTGACGCCACGGAAGGTCCCTGGCATTTTGGCCAAACCACGACAAAAGCGAGCGGGCGACTGCTTTCGCAACCCCCGCTTTCCATTCGCTCGCGGGATTTATCGTCATCGGCCCTGAAATGACCGCTTTTGCCTTCTTTCGGGAACGATGGACACGCGAACGAATGGCACCATGGTTTGAGGAAGATGCGGGAGCTGGTTTCCGGACTGGCACGGGCTCATCATACCGGGGAGTTCGGGCTGGACAATGGCAGGCCTGATCCCTCAACAAGCACGCCCTTGACGACACACACCGTTCAGTTGACCCCGGCGCAGGCGGACCGATTGGAGCCGATCCTTCGGGACGGAACCTTTGAGCTCCGACAAGTTCCCTATGCCCGGTGCAGTGGGGCCAGCAAAGAGGTGAACGTGACCTTGTATCAGTCGGGCAAAGTGGTGGTGCAAGGGAAGGGGACGCGAGATTTCGTCGAGTTTGTCCTTGAGCCGCAGGTACTTCAGGAAGCACGGCTAGGCTACGAAGAAATACTCCAACCCGAACTCCTGGAGGCCCGTATCGGGGTCGACGAAGCGGGAAAGGGCGATTTCTTTGGTCCCCTCAGTGTGGCCGGGGTTTATGTGAATGCCGACATTCTCCGAGCCTGGAAAGGAAAGGGCATACAAGATTCCAAGTCCGTCGGGGGCGACAAAAAGATCGCCGAATTGGCGAAACTGATTCGAGAGACGCCGGGTTGCGTGATTTCGAACGTGACCATCGGTCCCGAAGCCTACAACCGAATGTACGGCTCGTTTAAATCGCTCAACCGATTGCTGGCCTGGGGACATGCCCGGGTCATCGAAAACCTGATGGAGCAGCGACATCGGATGAACCCGCCGGCGCTGAAGGCGATCAGCGATCAATTTGCCCGTGATGAGGCGACGGTGGCACGGGCGTTGTTGCCGTTGGGCAAGACCTTAAAACTGGAACAGCGGCATCGGGCGGAAGAAGATTTGGCAGTGGCGGCGGCCTCGATCCTGGCCCGGGACGGCTTTGTCTCGGGCATCGATCAGTTGAGTCGGGAGTATGGAATGACCTTGCCCAAAGGGGCCGCGCCGCAGGTGGAGACTGCCGGGAAGTTGCTCGTCAAGCGGCATGGAGCGGACGCTTTACCGAAGGTGGCCAAGATGCACTTCCGGACTTCGTTCCGGGTTCTGGGACTGCCCGAACCACCAAAGCTGGACGCCAGCTTGTTTCGACGGCCAAAAACGTGATGGAAGGGGTTGTCGGAGGTCGATTTTGCGGGTACTGATCTATTAAATATAACATGTATTGTGCATCACTACTGGACATTTTCGCAGTTATTGCTAGAGTGTCTAGGTTACCAAATCTGATTTTCTGGCCTGTAACTTGCTAAGATTTTTGACCATGTCCATTTCCGCCGCCCCCCCAGACGTGCCCCGATGGCCTCGTCATCCCAACGAGGATCACCAACCCCGCACCGTGGGTTTGAATCGTTTTCTAACACTTGCCGTGGCATTTTTACTCGCCACCGTCGTAGCTGTGGTTCCAGCCGGAGCCGTTCCAGTCAATGTTCTGACTTCCCATAACGATAACGCCCGCCTTGGGGTCAACACCAACGAGACCCAATTGACGCGTGCCGCCGTCGGTAGCAGCAGTTTCGGCAAGGTGTTCAGCTATCCGGTTGACGGTTACGTCTATGCCCAACCGCTCATTTTGACCGGGGTCAATGTGCCGGGCCGTGGTAACGTCGACATCGTTTTTGTCGTTACCGAGCATGACAGCATCTATGCCTTCGATGCCAACGACCCGAGCAGTCCCAACGGTGGCGTTGTGTGGCAGGTCAGCTTCATCAATCCGGCTGCTGGAATCACGACCCTGACATCGGGAGAGGTCGGTTCCGGTGACATTGTTCCGGAGATTGGCATCACGGCCACACCGGTTATTGACGACGTAGCCGGGGTTATCTATGTGGAGGTCAAGACCAAGGAACCGGGAGCCAAATACTTCCATCGACTTCATGCTTTGGACGTAAGGACGGGCGCAGAAATGCCCAACAGCCCTGTGGTCATCACCGCCACAGTCAAAGGTGTGGGCGATGGGACCGATGGTCGCGGCAATGTCCCGTTCAACGCACTTCGACAAATGGCCCGACCTGGAATGAGCCTGGTCCAAACGGCCGCCTACCCCAATCCGATCGTCTACATCGCGTATGCTTCGCACGGTGACAATGGGCCCTACCATGGCTGGTTGCTGGGATACGACTCCAAGACGCTTCAACAGGTTCACGTTTACAATTCTTCCCCCAATGGCGGTCTCAGCGGCTTTTGGATGGCTGGCAACGGTCCCGCGATCGATAAAGACGGCAATTTTTACCTCATCACCGGGAATGGCGGATTTAATCCCCAGCCGACGGCGATGAATTTCGGGGACAGCTATGTGAAGGTTGGCACCTCAAAGACAAATCTGGTTCTGGCCGATTGGTTTACGCCATTCAATCAGGCCAGCCTCAATGGCGCTGACACCGACCTCGGTTCCGGGGGTAACATCGTGCTTCCGGATGAAGCAGGTTCACCGGCTCATCCGCACATACTGGTTGGTTGCGGCAAGGAAGGCCGGATTTACGTGCTCGACCGCGATAAAATGGGTGGATACAGCCCCAAGGGCGACACCAATGTGGTTCAATCGGTCCTTGGCCTGATTGGCGGTACATGGAGTTCGCCGGCCTACTTCAAACGGCGGCTGTACTATCAGGGTGTGGGCGACGTCCTCAAGGCGCTTTCGATTTCCAATGCCACCATCAGCTCTCAAATCGTGAGCCAGAGCCGTCAGGGCTTTGGATATCCCGGTGCGACACCCAGTATCTCGGCAAATGGAGACCAGGAAGGCATTGCGTGGGTCTTGCAGACCGACGGATACGGTTCCCGATCCCCTGCTGTTCTCCACGCTTACAACGCCGACAACCTCCAGCAGGAGTTGTATAACAGTTCCGCTGCGGGGAATCGGGACAACCCGGGGCCGGCAGTCAAGTATACCGTCCCGACGGTGGCCAATGGGAAGGTCTATGTGGGGACCGCCAATGCCCTGTCAGTCTATGGGGCTGGCAACTGGGTGGCTGCGCCCACCCTCAATCCGCCCGCCGGACAATTCACCAATTCCATTCAGGTTACCATCACCGCCCCCACACCGGGAGCACAAATCTATTACACCACGGACGGTACGGAGCCCACCCTGCAGTCGATACTGTATACGGGTGCCATCACGCTGACCAATTCGGCAGCCATTCGATCGAAGGCTTTTGTCACCGGGATGTACCCCAGTCCCACCACGATCGGTACTTACCTGGGGCCCAACTCCGTTGGTAACGGAATTGGACTGCGGGGCGACTACTATTCCAACCAGCTCATGACGTTTAACGGGCCGCCGACGTTGACCCGGATCGACTCGACCATCAATTTTGATTGGGGTGGTGGCTCCCCGGACCCGGCCATCTCTGCGGACCATTTCACCGTCCGATGGACGGGTGCGGTCAAGGCTCAATTTACCGAACCCTACACCTTCTATCTCACCGGAGATGACGGTGTGAGGCTGTGGATCAATGGCCAGAGGGTTATCGATGCCTGGCAGGACCAGGGACCGACCGAGTATAGCACCACTGCCAATCTCGTCGCCGGTCAGTTGTACAACATCCAGATCGATTTTTACGAGAATGGAGGAGGTGCGGTTGCCAAGTTGGAATGGAGCAGTCCGTCCACGGCACGTGCTTTTATTCCCACCTCGCAGCTGTTTGCACAACCGCCGCCGCCGGTCAACAAGCCTCCCACCGTGGCCTGGGTCGCCCCAGCTTCTGGGAGCACGGCAACCGGGCCTGGTTCCGTCGTCGTCTCGGCAACCGCAAGCGACCCCGATGGGATTGTTACCTCGGTCGTCTTTTTTAACGGCAGCAAGCAGCTCGCCAAGTTGACAAACGCGCCGTACACCTTCACATGGACCAAGGTTCAGCCAGGAACCTACACCCTTTTTGCCGTGGCGACCGACGACAAGGGGGCCATGACGACCAACCAATTGCCCGGAGTTCAGGTTACTGCGGGCACCGGTGCACGATTCGGCATCAACAACCGTGCGGCTTTACAGGCCTACCTCGGACTGCCGTCGAATCCTCAATCGGCCTTCCCTGCCCTGCTTTCACAAACCGGCACGTTCAACGATTTGGCAACACTGGCCCCGGTCAACGGATTGATCGCCTACGGCGTCAACGCTCCATTCTGGTCGGACGGCGCAATCAAACGTCGTTGGATGGGAGTGCCTTACGATGGAGGCCCCATCCGGCCCGAACAACAAGTGAAGTTCACCGTCGAGAACGCCTGGCAGTTCCCGGCGGGATCGGTGTTCGTAAAACATTTTGACCTCCAAACCAACGAGCTTGATCCGCAGGCGCTTCGTCGTCTTGAAACCCGGATCCTGGTCAATCTCACCAACGGCATCGTCTATGGCGCCTCCTATCGCTGGCGTCCCGATTATTCCGACGCAGAATTGGTGAACTCGGCTCAAACCGAGGATATCACCATCGAGACGGCTTCGGGTTCACGGACCCAGACCTGGTATTATCCGAGCCGGACCGACTGCGTCACCTGCCACACGCCGTACTCAGGCGGCATCCTCGGGGCATCCAAGACCCGCCAACTCAATCGGGACTGGACCTACGAAGGCAGCGGAGTGACCGACAATCAGCTCCGAACCCTGAACTACATCGGCCTTTTCAGTCCGGTGGTCGATGAGTCCCAATTGACTTCCCTGTCGAAGTTTTACGACATCGGCAATACCAACGCCTCGGTGAACGAACGCTTCCGTTCCTTCCTGGACGTCAATTGTTCCTACTGTCATCAACCGGGTGGAGTACGGGCACTTTTCGATGCTCGCTACACCACACCGCCAGGCAGTGCGGGCATCAAGAACGGCCCGCTCATTGCTGAAGGCCCCATTTCGGGTTCCAAAGTGTTGGTTCCCGGTGACCAGCTTAGGTCCATGATCCTTCAGCGGATGCAATCCCTTGACCCCCTGTTCAAGATGCCTCCTGTGGGACGATTCGTGGTTGATGAAGCTGCGGTCGATGTCACCAGCACCTTGATCGATCAGTTGGCCGGTCCCGCCCCGCGTCTGGCAATGACCCGCGGAGCAGGCGTCCTGCACCTAAGCTGGCCGACGACTGTCACTCCGTTCTACCTTACCGAGTCCGATGGTCGACTCAATACCACCAACTGGGTGGAAGTCCCCTCAGGAAGCCCGGTCAATGGGCGCTACAATGTGGATGTGCCGTTGTCACCCAACGGTGTCCCCGGATACTTGCGGCTGACCAGCCAACGCCCGTTGCCATAGGACGTCCCTTCATCGATCATCAAATCAAACCCTGCCGGTCCACCCGGCAGGGTTTTTTGTTGTTCTCGATTGTTGAGGGACATCGGCCCGCATCCATCCCAGCCTGGGCCAACGGCCCAGGAAAGGCGGATTGAACGTATTAGGGCTGAAGGCCCGCAATTTAGGCACCGTAGTCAGTGATTCGAGCCGCCAAGGCTTGCCGGTGGATTTTCCCTGCCATGGTTTGGTAGAATATCCTCTTTGACCGACATCCAAGGGGTGCGCAGGCTTCGACAAAATGGTTCGGGCCTTCAGCCCTTGATGGACCAATTCTGCCCCGCCTAGGCGGGGATGAAGCCGGGCCGTTGGCCCTTCCCGAAACCCACTCCTCCAAATAGCCGTTCATCTTTTCATCCCTTTGACTCAAGCGTGAGCTATTGAATTAGAACAACATCAAAGGCGAGGGTCCAGTCGAGCCGCGGCGGTTCGAACGGCGATGCTTCCGCGAAGGCGAAGCCAACGGGCTGTCCGCAGGACCGAGGTTCCTGTAAGGCCGTGGCAGTCCGAACTACGTCTGCCACGCGATTGAGGACTAAGCCAGGGTTTCGGGCGAATTGCGGCAGCCAGTAATCCAGCGACCGTGGTCGAAATCGATCTTGGGACTCGCAGGAGCGCGTCCCTCCGTTGGATGTCCTTCCTTCGAAGGGACTTGCGTCCGGAGGGACGCGCTCCTGCAAGTCCCAAGATCCTGCTGGGATCATTACGCCTCCCAATCTAGAGGCACCTTCGTCGCGCAGATTCTCTCCGACCGTAGGCGGGTTTAAAACCCTGCCCCGCACCACGCTAAATGTCGCGGACGAAAAAGAGGGTCAGCTTCAGTTCGGGAACGACGATGGAAAGACGACCAACATCCGAGATGGAAGCTTCACGAACATCCGACTGAGAATCCTTTTTCGAACTCAGCAGGTACTTGTCCGCTGCCCGCGTCCAGGTCCCCTCCCCTGAAATCGTCGTCAAATTGCCGTTGCTGCCACCAAAAAGCTTCTGGGCGATCATCACTGGGTTGTTGGCCGCAGCAGCAGCTTGGACTGCGGCCGGATTTGGCTGGGCGGCCGCCGGTTGACGGAGTCCATAGCGGGCAATCGTTGCGGCACTGAGCCCCTGATTGGCAGGCGCTGCCGCCGCAGCCGGAGGCGGGGTCGTGGGAATCTGCGGTGTCGGAATCGTGAGCACGAAGCGGCCGTTGGGATAGGCCGACAATTTTGCCCCTTTCAGGAACGAATTCACCACAAAGCGGAGTGCCTTCAAATCGGCGGGTTGCAAGTTCGTCCGGCGCCGACGGGCATCCGTCATGATGGCCCCCGTATCGGCTCGCCATCTGCCCAGGATCTTTTCGTCGTCATACAATGCCGACTTGCCGGTTTCGAGATAGGTCCGGAAGTCCTTCAAGTCCGTCTTGAGGATTTCGGCACGAAGCTCGGAGTTCCCCAGGATGGACTGCGTCTTGGGGTTGGAATAAACCGCAGTGAATCCGGCCCTGTCTTGAAGGAGCTTCTGGTAGTCGGAATCGGATGCCAGATCGACAAATTCCTGTCGCTCCGACAAAGCCAGAAACGCGGGATAATTCTGAAGACGGGCGTAAATCAGGGGGTTGGCGTGGATTAACCCGAGCAGGTCGTCCACCGAGTAATCGACGACCGGGGTTTTATCCAGGGCGGCGAAGGTGCGGTCCCAGCCGGTCTGCGACATATCGGTGCGAACTTGATTGAGCAGTCCAATGGGCGACGGTTCGCCCCCTTCTGCGGAAACCTGGGTGGTCAGATAGCCGACGGAATAAATGGGGCGACCGGCGGTGAGAAAGACGATGACCCCGGCGAGCAGGCCGACAAAGAGGCCCAAGGCCTGATTCATCCGCTCGAAGGCGTTCCGGGTGGCGTCGTCCTCCCGGTACTTGAAATGGAGTTCGACCGGCTTGTGCGCGGCAAAGCCTGCCCCAAAAAAGACAAGCCACACCACAGTGAACGCGATGATTGGAGGCAGGGCCACCTGCCAGAGAAGATTAGCCACCCCGATGGAGGCCATGTACGGATGGATCAGCCCGCCCAGGACTCCGGCAAGGGCCAATCCGAGGATCACGCCAACCAAGGAGACCAGGGAGCGGACCGCTCCTGTCGAGTAACCGAGAGCCGCAAAGCCGCCGATCAGCACGACGGCGAACAACCAAATGTACATGGGGATAACTTACGGAGGAGGTCGCAAAAAGCACGTTGAAAATCTTTCGGGAGCAAATTGCCTTGGCTGAATGTAAGCCGTCCGCCTTCCTTGACCTCCAACCAGCGGCTCCGTAACGTCGCAGGACATGAATCGCTGTTTGGTTCGCGGCGTCGTTGCCGCGGCGTGCCTGCTCGCGTTGACGGAGCGATGCCCGGCTCCCATTATCTATCGTCCCGGCGAGGGTTGGACCTACGAACCTGTGGGGGGTGACAACGGCAAGTGGATTCGCAAACGGGCGAAAGACCAGCTCCAGGTTGCCCAGGAGGCTTTCGACCATCAGGACTATAGCGTTGCCCGACGCGCTGCTTCGAGAGTCGTCAAAACCTGGCCTCTGTCGGACTATGCTGGCACCGCCCAATATCTCCTGGGGCGCGTCTACGAAGCCCGAAAAATGGATGAACGAGCCTTCAAGGAATACCAAAAGGCTCTCACCAAATACCCCAAGGTTTCCAATTACGACGAGATCGTTCAGCGGCAATTCGCCATCGCGGGACGCTTTCTCGGAGGACAGTGGTTCAAGCTGTGGGGTTATATTCCCTTCTTTCCGAGCATGGACAAGACATCGACCTTGCTGGAACAGATCGTCAAAAATGGTCCCTACAGTGAGATCGGTCCCAAGGCCCAGATGAATATCGGTGCCGCCCGGGAAAAACAGGACAACTATCCCCTGGCGGTCAAAGCCTATCAAAAGGCGGCGGACCGGTACTATGATCGTCCCGCTGTCGCCTCGGATGCCCTCTATAAGACCGGCATGGCTTGGGAGAAACAGGCCAAGAAGGCCGAATATGATCAGTCGATCGCCCGTTCCGCCATCGAGTCCTTCCAGGATTTGTCGGTCCTTTATCCCACCGATCCCCGTCTGCCCGAGACGGTCAAGATCATCAGCTCGTTAAGAACGGAACAGGCGCGGGGTGCTTTCGAAACCGCTCGTTACTATGAGCATCACCGCCAATATTTGGGAGCCTTGGTCTATTACAGTGAGGTGCTCAACAAGGACCGTACGTCCGTCTATGCCACGGAAGCCAAGGAGCGAATCGACAAGCTGAAACCCAAAGCGGAGAAACAACGGGTTGCACTCCTCAAATTCGAGGAAAAGGTTCGTGAACGGACCAAGTCGGCGGCGACCAATCTGCCACCTGCCCGCGTGCCAAAACCATGAACTCCGTCTCGGCGCGCCTCTGTCCATTCCTGCGGTTTGCCTTTGTTTTGATGGCAGCCGGGATATTGGGGTTGGGTTCGGGTTGTGCCGGCTATCAGTTGGGTCCGACGAATGGCACCGCCGCCGGAAACAGGTCGGTGGAGGTGGCCCTCTTTCGGAATGAAACCAACGAACCCCGGTTGAGCGAGCCGGTGGCACAGTCGCTTCGTCACCGATTTCAACAAGAGGGCACCTATCGCCTGGCGACGGACGGAACCGGGGATGTTCAAGTGACGGGAACCCTGAAGCGTTACGAGCGCGACCCCATCAGCTTTCAGCCAAACGACCTCATCACCACCCGGGACTATGACGTGCGGATGATCGTCCAAGTCCGGGCAGTTGAGCGGAGCACCGGAAAGGTTCTCGTGGACAAAGAAGTCATCGCCCGGACCACCATCCAGAGCAATGCCGACCTTGGAAGCGCCGAGCGTCAAGCGGCCCCTTTGCTGGCCGACGACCTCGCCCGCAAAGCCGCCGCCTTGTTGATTGATGGGACGTGGTAAAGGGATTCTCCGCATGAACCACCGCAAAATCCGTCTGACTGGATGCACGCTCTTGTTGCTGATCCGATGGAGCGCTCACGCTGATTGGCCGCAGTGGCGCGGTGTGGCCCGCGATGGGCATACTCGGGAGACTCTTCCGGCCGCGCTGGCACCCGCCGCCGCTCCGCAATGGCGTCTACCGGTCGCTCACGGTTACGCCTCTCCTTCCGTTGCATCGGGTCGGCTCTTTTTGCTCGATGACGCCGGAGGGTCGGAGACGCTCCATTGCCTGGATATTGCCACTGGTAAAGAGCAATGGAAGAAACCGGTGGGAGAGAGCTATACCGACGAATTCGAGCCGGGTCCACGGTGCACTCCCCTGGTCGATTCCGATTTGGTGTTTGTCCAAACCTGCCGGGGCGAATTTCAGTGCCTGGCAGTCAAGGATGGCAATCGCCTCTGGCGCTTCCATTTCAGCGACTACGGTGCGGAATGGGTGGCAGACAAGGGGGCCAATGTCGGTGCCGCCAGCCGCCGGGGAAATGCCGGTTCACCTTTGGTCATGGGTGACACCATTTACATTCAAATTGGAAGTGCCAACGGGGCCTCCATCGGGGCTTTTGATAAGCGGACCGGGAAACTTAAATGGAAGTCCCAAAACGATCTCACCGCTTATTCCTCTCTGGTTGGCGGCCGACTGGGCGGCGTCGATCACCTTGTGAGTGCCACTGTCGAGGGGTTGCTGGCCCTGCGACCCTCCGATGGGCAACTGCTTTGGAGGGTCCCCTTTCGCACCGGGGCTAATCGCAATGCGCTGACACCGATATTGGCCAATGACACCGTCTATTTCTCGAGCCATACCACCGGATTCCGGGCCACGCATGTGAAGCCGGGCGGCTCCAGCGTGAGTGTGGAGGAGAACTGGTTCAATCCGCAGATCAAAATCAACCTGGCAACGCCGGTGTTGGTCGGCGGATACCTTTATGGCCACGGTCCAGCGCGGAACTTTATCTGTGTCGATGCCTCCACCGGGCAGCAGAAGTGGAGTCAGGCTGGATTTGGCGAGGTGACATCCACCATTACCGACGGGCACCGGCTTTTGCTCCTTTCCGATCGTGGCGAAGCCATCCTCACCGACGCCACTCCCGAGGGATGGAGGGAACTCGGCCGATTCCAAGCCTGCGGCAAGACCTTCGTTCATCCCGCCTACTCCGACGGTGTCCTTTATGTCCGCGACAGTCGGGAGTTGGTGGCCTGGCGGTTGGAGACTCCCCTGCCGTAGGACTTCCTGGAATCAGCGGTGCCGTTTCTTAGACATTTTCAAAGGACCAGGAATTCCGGGCCATGAAACCCATTCTCTTCCAAATGGGGAGCTATTCGCTCCACACCTTCGGGTTGATGGTGGGCCTGGGTTTTCTCCTTGGCCTCTGGGCGGCATCGCGCAATGCCATTCGGGCAGGTCTTGATCCCCAGCTTCCGTACGACCTTTCCCCGTGGCTGATCCTCGGTGGCTTGGTCGGAGCCCGTGCGATGTACGTGATCAGCTATTGGGATCGCGATTTTGCCGGACAGCCATGGACCGATATCTTTGCCATCTGGCAGGGGGGACTCGTGTTTTACGGTGGACTGATTGGAGGAACGGCGGCGGGTATTTTTAGGGTCACCCAATTGCGGCTTCCCCTCTGGAAGGCGGCAGATGTCCTGGCTCCAGGTGTCGCCTTGGGCCATGTCTTCGGTCGAATGGGCTGTCTTCTCAACGGTTGTTGCTACGGACGCCCGACGCTTCTTCCGTGGGGAATCACTTATCCGCATGGACACGTCACGTTTCCCACCACCGCGGCGACAGCGATTGCGGTCCATCCCGCCCCCATCTATGAATCGCTTCTGAATCTGGGATTTTTTCTTCTGTTGACCGTGATCCATCGACGACGCCGTTTTGATGGACAGGTCTTTGGCATTTACTTGATCGGTTATGCCGCCATTCGGAGCTTCTGCGAACTTTTTCGGGGAGACTACAGCGTGGTCTCGGATCCGCTTCACGGAACGTTGACCCCCGGCCAGTGGACCAGTTTGTTGACCGGAGTCCTTGGCATCGCCCTGTTTATCTGGCGGAGGTCAGTTTCCAGCGGTCGAGTCGTGTCCTCCAGGTAGCCGCCGAGCGTCAGTCGGCGCAAACTCTACCCAACCGGAACCCGTTGTTGGATCGAACGGCGGGTCTGCGGCCCGATCACTCGGCGACACCGGACAGCGAAACGCCGCCGGCTTTTTTCGGGATGCCCACGCCCGATCAATCAGCGCCGTCTGCCGAACGGCTACGGCCTGCGAGGGATGGCCGCTGCCGAGGCGGAGGCGGCCCTTGCTGCCCCCGTTTTCTCCAACCCGACCTCAAAAACAGCAGTTGGGGGGCTTCCAAATGACTGGGTTCCTCCACATCCGGACGAACGGGCGAGGTGGTACGCGGGCTATGGTGGTCGAAATCGATATAGGGACTTGCGGGAGCGCATCCCTCCGTTGGATGTCCCTCCTTCGGAGGGACTTGCGTTCGGAGGGACGCGTCCCGCCATCGCGGGACAAGTCCCTAATTTTTGCGGGGATCATCACCGCTCTTGTTCTAAATGAACCTCGGTAGCGAGGCGCCCGTCGATCCCGCGGAAATCCAAAGCACGCCCGCCACGCAATTCGGCTTCCGCTAAATGCGCCCGTTGTCGATCAATCGGACCTTGCCCAGAAAGACGGCGATCGCCATGTGGTTTCCTCTGGTCACCATTTCCACCGTTTTGAGCGAATCCCCTTCAAAGAACGCCGCGTAATCCAGCCGTCCCGTGGACTCGGTTTGGATGAGTTTCTGAACTTCCGCAATGAGGGTGGCTGCCGGAAGTTCACCTGCCTCCCGGACTCGTCGTCGACACCACTCGATCGAGCGCCACAGAACAGGGGCCTGTTCACGCTCCCTGGGTGTCAGGTAGACATTTCGCGAGCTCATGGCCAGTCCATCCGCCTCCCGATGGGTCGGTGCCACGATGATTTTTAGGGGGAAATCGAGATTTACACACATCCGTCGGATGACAGCCGCCTGTTGCCAGTCCTTGGCACCGAAGACCGCGACATCCGGCAGGACACAATTGAAAAGTTTGGCAACGATGGTGGTCACACCACGGAAATGAGTGGGTCGCGAAACACCCTCCAATCCCTGCGATACCTGTTCTTCCGCCACATAGGTCGAGTACTCGCCCGCTTCCCGTCCTGGGTACATCACCGCATCCGTGGGAAAAAAGACGGCATCGACTTTTGCTTCGCGGCAGAGCTGGAGATCGTGTGGCAAATCGCGCGGATAGGTCGACAGGTCCTCATGGGGCGCGAATTGGGTGGGATTGACATAGATGCTGACCACCACCCTGCCCTTTGGCCCGACGCGTTTACGGGCTGCCGCGACGAGGGAGATATGACCGGCATGGAGATAACCCATGGTCGGCACAAATCCGATTTTGGAGCCATCCCGCTGCCACTGTCGTGATGCCCGCTGCATGGCCTTGGGTGTTCGGTAAATCCGCATGGACGCATGCTTCATCAATTCGACAAAGCTCGCCAAGATCGAAGCACATATCGGTCGGAATGCGAATCTGGTCTTTTGAATCAACCGCCAAAAGCCAGGGTGCGCACGCTGGCGGCCCCGGCTGACACCATGTCTTTCGCCCCTCATTGGCAAATTTCGGGACCTGAACGGTGGCTTGCCATTCCAGGCAACGCCGATAAGGTTACCCCCGAAATGGATTCGGAACTCATCCAGTACCTGCCGGTATTGATGCTTTTATTGGTCGCCGTGGGCTTCGCGGGGGGCACGTTGGTCGTGTCCGTTGTTGCCGGAAAGGTCGGTCGGCGGACCCGGACGAAGGACATTCCCTATGAATGCGGCATGCTTCCCCAAGGCGATGGATCGTCTCGTCTGTCGGTGAAGTTTTACCTGGTGGCGCTGTTATTCGTCCTTTTCGATATCGAAGTGGTCTTTATGTACCCGTGGGCGATTGTTTACCGGGACCTGCTCCGGGAGAATGCAGCGCTCATTTTGGGTGGAATGGTCAGTTTCATGGGGACCTTATTCGCCGGTTACCTCTATGCCCTGAAAAAGGGGGCGTTTGACTGGACAAAATAATTCCGGGCCCGTTCCTTTCCGCTTTGGTCTCCACCGCTCTGAGGGCACCCGGGGCAAATCATGCCCGCTGAAACTCGCCGTTTTGATTTCGTCGTCCTCGGATCGGGCATCGCCGGTCTGACTTTTGCACTCAAGGTGGCCTCGCATGGGCGGGTCGCCATCCTGACCAAGAAGAACCGGGCGGACTCCAATACCAACTGGGCCCAAGGGGGCATTGCCAGCGTCACCTCCCGGGAGGACAGCGTTGAACTCCACGTCCGCGACACTCTCGAAGCCGGGGCGGGACTTTGCAATGAGTCGGCTGTACGGACCATTCTCGCCGAAGGTCCGGAACGTATCGCCGAACTGATTGCCCTGGGAACCCAGTTTACCGAACGGGATATCCCCAATTCATCCGGTGGACGGGAGTTGGACCTGACCAAGGAAGGAGGCCATTCGAAGCGGCGAATCCTCCATGCCAAGGACGCGACCGGCGCAGAAATCGAGCGAGCCCTCCTGGCGGCGGTCGCGGCCACACCCAACATCACGGTCCTAGAGAACCATTTTGCCATCGATCTGATTCTGGAGGGACGAATCGCGCCGACCAACCATGACCGTGTGGTCGGTGTTTATGCCCTCAATCAACCGGCCAACCGGGTGGATGCGTTTGTTTCACCGGTGGTCGTCCTTGCCACGGGGGGAAGTGGAAAAGTTTACCTCTACACCACCAACCCGGACATCGCGACGGGCGATGGTGTCGCCATGGCCTACCGTGCCGGCGCCGGGGTGGCCAACATGGAGTTCGTTCAGTTTCACCCGACCTGTCTGTATCATCCCGAGGCCAAGACCCATCTGATCTCGGAAGCTGTTCGCGGCGAGGGAGGATGGCTGAAGCGGCGGGACGGGGAACGGTTCATGAGCCGCTACGATCGGCGATTGGAACTGGCACCCCGGGATATTGTCGCCCGGGCGATCGATTCCGAGATGAAACGCACTGGCGAACCGTGTGTGTACCTCGACATCAGCCATCGCGGCGCGGAATTCGTCCGCCATCATTTCCCCAACCTGTACGCCCGTTGTCTCGAGTTTGGGATCGACATGACCCAGGAGGCCATTCCGGTGGTTCCGGCGGCCCATTATCAATGTGGAGGTGTCATCACCGACCTGAACGGCGAGACCGAAATTCCCGGGCTCTATGCCGTCGGAGAAGTGGCCTGCACCGGCTTGCACGGGGCCAACCGCCTGGCCAGCAATTCCCTGCTTGAGGCCCTGGTTTGCGCCCACCGGGCGTCTGAAAGGGTCTTACGGCAACCGCCCAAGCCTGTGGATATCCCGATTCCACCGTGGGTCACCGGTGATGCCACTGACGCAGACGAGTTGGTGGTAGTCTCCCACAATTGGGATGAAATCCGTCGATTGATGTGGGATTACGTGGGCATCGTGAGAACCAATAAACGGCTTCGGCGGGCCGAAAAACGACTGGGCAATTTACAGGAGGAAATCCGGGAGTTCTATTGGAATTTCAAGGTGACGGCCGACCTGCTCGAGCTCCGAAACCTTTGCACCACGGCGCAATTGATCGTCGAGTCAGCGCTGATTCGAACGGAAAGTCGCGGACTGCATTTCAATCTGGATCATCCCCATGCGGGTCCAGCCTGGGCGCAGCGCAATACGGTGCTCCGCCGAACTCCGCGGTGAGCGGGATTGAAGGTCGACAGGACTTCGATCCCCTGATCCTTTCTTCTCTGTGCTCTCTGAGTACTCTGTGGTTCATCCTCAGGACAGCGTGAAAGAGTCCTACCACAGAGGGCTCAGAGAGCTCAGAGAATCACTTGATTTTAATGGCCTTTGCTGGAAACACATGAATGAAGGTCTCCCCGTCCGATTCATGAAGTCGATTCGCCAATCACTCTGGAGGTGTTCCCATACCCAGAACTCCGCGAATGGTACCCTCCCGGGACGCACGCCTCAGTGCCCGGGATGAGTCAGCACATGCCGTAGATATAGGTACATCAGGGGTGCGTTAAAGAGCAGACTATCCAACAGGTCGAGCATTCCACCGATGCCGGGAAACAACTTGCCGGAATCTTTCACCCCGGACTGTCGCTTGAAAAGCGATTCAATGAGATCGCCCAGAACGGCGGCGGAGCTCAGCACCACTCCGAGAATGATCGCATCGACGATTCTCAGGCCAGCCAGGTGATGACCGGCAATCTGCTGGATGAGCAGGCTGGCACCGGCGGAAACTGCGATGGCTCCGCCAAATCCCTCCCACGTCTTTCCCGGGCTGATTCGGGGAATCATCTTGTGGCGCCCAATGAGCGAGCCGACGCAGTAGGCGCCGACGTCGCTGAATTTCGTTACCGCAATGAAGTAGAGGACGTAGTAACGGCCATCGACACCGGGGAAAAAATTGATCTTCTGAATAAAATTCAGGAGCCAGGGCACATACATGAGGCCGAAGAGGGTGGTGGAAATGGCCAGAAGCCCGTCCGGGTTTTTGGGGGAAAGGAATTGCCGGACACACAGACCGAGGACGAACAGGATCAAAACCGAGTTTTCAAAATCATTGGCCTTGGACGGAAGCCTCGAGTAGGTCGTCAACTCCGGCAGGTACTGGGTCAAATAGAAGAACGTGCTGGTCATCAACAAGACACCGCCGAAAAGGCCCCACCCCTTGAAGCACAACAGCCCACGGCGCTCCACCAAGCCGTAGAATTCCCACAAACCGATCCCGGCCAGCCCAATCATCAAGAGCAGGAAGACCTGGTTGGCGATGAATCGATTCGGCGAAAAACTGGCGGTCAGGACAATGGCCCACAGCGCGAGGGTGCTCGAAAGACGACGGACAAACACCTGCCCTTTCGAAAGGGGTTTTGTCGTGGCTCCGGCATTAGAAGACGCAGGAGCGGAGGGGTTTTCAGCCATGAGCGGTGGGCTAGACGGCTGCGGTAACCCACCGTCGGTGGACCGGGAAAACGGGCCTCAGTGCCTTGCCCAATTGGTCCTGTATGTCCTGCAATTCGCGGTAGCGCGCCACCCGGGACGAATCCGGTTGAACCGTTTCCTTTGAGTTCAGGCTCACCAAGGCATCCGTGATGTCGTTCAATTCGACCTTTTCACCGGCGGTTCGCCTCCAGCACCACAAGGCTTGCAGAGCGGCCCCGAAAGCAGCTCCCTCCGATACTTTGAGGGTGACCACCTCCGCGTTGAAGACATCCGCCATAATCTGACGCCACAATTTGGAATGCGCCCCCCCACCGGTGGCTCGAACCTGTCTGGCTGAAACCCCCAACTCCGAAAGGCGACGCAGGCCGAAATTCATTCCCAGGGTAACCCCTTCCATGGCGGCCCGGGCAAAATGGCCGGCAGTGAAGGTCCGGGGCCGAATGCCAAAGAAACTGCCGGTCCCATCGGGAACATTGGGGGTCCGCTCTCCCTCCAAATAAGGGAGCAGGAGCAATCCATCAGAACCGGGAGAAACCTTGCCGGCCGCCTTTTCAAATTGCGCATGGTCGAGGTCAAATTCCTTACGGACCATTTCCGTCGCCACCGTCACGTTCATCGTGCAAAGCAACGGGAGCCATTGATTGGCCGAGTCGCAAAAAGCGGCAATCTCACCCTTGCGGTCGATCACCGGCTTGGCGGCGCAGGCATAGATGGTTCCACTGGTCCCAAAACTGGCGGTCACAACCCCGGGGCGCGTGTTCCCCGTTCCGATGGCCCCCATCATGTTGTCGCCCCCACCGGCACTGACCACAACTCCCGGCTTAAGCCCAAGAGCCTTGGCTGCGGATGCCTGCAAGACCCCGGAGGGTTGATCACTGGATGATATCGGCGGCAGTTTGCCCTCCAGTTCCGGGTCAATGGCTCGAACCACAGCTTCGGACCAGCGTCGGCGTCGGACGTCCATCATTGCCGTTCCGGAAGCGTCGCCATACTCCATGAAGCGATGACCGGTCAGCCACCAGTTCAAGTAGTCGTGGGGAAGCAACACCGTCGCCAGGCGGGCAAAGTTCTCCGGTTCATGCCGTTTCAGCCATAGGATTTTGGGTGCGGTGAATCCCGGAAGCATGGCATTTCCCACCTGCTTGATCACCGCCGCCGGTCCGCCGAGCGCCGCGGTCAACTCAATACATTCCGCTCCCGTCGACGTGTCACACCAGAGTTTCGCCGCGCGAATCACACTGCCGTCGGCATCCAGGGGAACAAATCCATGCTGCTGTCCGCTGACCCCAATACCAACCACCTCGGAGGCGGTGGCGTGAGCGGCCTTGAGCGCGGCGCGAACCGTCTGGACCAAGGCTTTCACCCACACCGAAGGATCCTGTTCCTTGGCACCTGCGGGAAGTCCGTCGATCAGTTCATAGCTGGAGGAAGCGGACCCAAGGACCATTCCGGTTGTGGCGTCCACCACCAGGGTTTTGGTCGATTGGGTTCCGGAATCTACGCCGATAAGCAACGAGCGGGTTTGCATGGACGAAAGCAAAAGCCTGCCCTGATTCGCATGTTGCTGTCGAGCCCTGGCGGGAAAGTTGCCCGTCTGTGAAGTCGGTAGACCCCCGGTCTAAGCCGCAGCCTCCAGCTGGTGCTCGAGGTGCGCAATATTGGCTTCGATGGCGTCCAGGTAAGGATTGGGTCCATCCGGAGCGGGACGAGCCAAAAAGCGATAAAGGCCCATGAAATCTCTGTCGATGCGAGGGCGGACATAGTTCCGCCAAAACTGGGGGGTCTTGGACCGCAGGTCCTGGGCGGAAGAAAAGGCCAGTGGAGGCCCTCCTTTCCCTTCGTTGTAACGGGCCGACTCCAAAAACTCATCAAACAGGATCGGCAACTTTTCAATGTAATCCGGTGCCGCCATCTGGCCCAAAAGGTCGGACGTGCCCAAGGCAAAGCCCAGCAGCTTTTCCTCCTCGGATCTGAAAGAAATGGCATTGAGGCTCAGCCCCACTCCGGTGCAGCGGATCATGTTCTGGACACTGCGGATATCCTGCGGCGTGTACCCTTGGTCGCGAAGGAGAGCCTCGGCGAAATCACAAGATCGAAGCACGTGGGTGAACGTGTATTTCGCTCCAGTACCCTCCGGATCATCCACCCGCTTCAGATACCCGGTGTCGTGAAGGAGAATTGCCAGAAAACCCAGTTCACCCAGCTCCTGCGGTACAGGTGGCGCTGCCTTCGCCTCGACCCGTCCTTCGAGCAAAACTGCGAAAGCCAAAGTCCCCTGCAGGGTATGTTCCCAATCATGATAACGGGCATCAATGGGAAGGTACCCCGCTCGGAGCCCGTCAAAACAGGAATATGCCAGGCCAAACGCCCTCGATATAAACAACTGATCTGCAAGTGGATACAGGTTTTTGTAGGCTTGAGATACCCGCTGCTGCACCGCTTCCATGGAACGGGTGTCGACGATTTTTCGGAACTCGGCCGGACAAAGTTCGCGAGAGGTCGTCATCGTTTTGGGGGCGAGCATAAAGTCAGCCAATCGCAAAATCAAAACCGGTCAGGGGACGATGAACCACCCACCGCGCCGTAGCGCAGACATTCCTGCCTGCTGTACCGCCGGCTTTCCTGTCGGCTGCACCGCGCCACGTCCCAAAGCACCCCGGTTCGCCCCAAGGCCCGGCAGGCCTGGAGGCCCGCGATCCAGCAGCATCCCACCCGTGGCACTCGGGGGCAGGCAGGGCATAACTTGACCCGAATTGCGTGAGGGGCGTGATTTGGAAGGTCTTGAAACCTTTGCTACATCGCATGGCCACCGGAATGTCCTTTCTGCTCATGGCCTCGATCCACGTTCTATTTTGGACGCGCTCCCTGCCAATGAGCGAAGTTTTCCGGCGGCTTTTCCCGAATCCAATGTTTCGACGGCAAGGTCCCAGCCTTCCACCAGACTCCGCGCCGCCCCCGCAACAAATAGGGCTGCCGCAGAATTGAGAAGTACGGCGTCACGTCGGGGCCCCCGGTCCGTGCCATCCAAAAGGCCACGGATGATTGCGGCGTTCGCTGCAACGCCTCCTCCCACCAATTGTGCGAGGGATGATGCCTGAAGGGGGAAATCGTGGGGTGACCAGCGGGAGGTATGGAATCCGCGTTCCTGGTAAAACTCCGCGACATTGTTATGCCCGATAGTCGAAAGTTCATCGAGAAACCCTTCACCCTCCACCTCCCCCGCGGCCACCATCACCCGGCGCAGTCCCAGCTCCTGCAACACACGGGCCATCGGTTCGACCCATTCCAACCTCGACACCCCCACCAACTGTGCGGTCGGGCGGGCCGGGTTCATGAGGGGGCCGATGAAATTGAACAAGGTCCGTTGTCCCCGCTCCGCACACAACTTGCGGGCCGCCGCCAGGGCGCGGAATGCTGGATGAAATCGCGGCGCGAACAGAAAGGCGAAGCCGTGTTCTTCCAGGGAATCCCTTGCCGCCTCAGGGCTCAGATCAATGGAAACCCCAAGGTGTTCCAAGACGTCGGCGCTGCCCGATTTTGAAGTGATGGCCCGGTTCCCGTGCTTGGCGACCAGGACCCCCGCCGCCGAGCAAACCAATGCCACTGTGGTTGAAATATTGAATGTTCCGAGACGATCACCACCAGTTCCACACACATCCAGCAGCTCTCGTCCGGCAAACCGTTCGGGATTGGGGAGCGAGTAGGAATGGGTTCGCAGTGACCGGACAAAAGCCGCCAGCTCAGCAGCGGTCTCCCCTCGGACGGCCAAAGCGATGAGAAAGTCCGCCTTGACTTCGGCGGACACCGATTCGTCCAGCAGTTCCGTCACCGCTTTTCCCACCTCCTCCGCCGTCAACTCCCTCTTCAGACGCAATTCCGCCGTCAGCGCTTCGATCAGCATGGGCGGATAGTGCAGTCCTCACTGGCAAGGGCGAGGCGAATTTCATCCGGGACGGACCCGCTCGCCGTACCCATTTCCATGCGCTTGCATCCCCTTGTGCAAGAGTCATCTTAACACAAGAGTACCGGTCGAAATCAGTTGCCCGGGATTCAAAAGCTCAACATGCCCGAACCCATTGAACGTTCCCGATCACACCGCCTGTGGATTCCGGTGATTCTCCTGCTGATCGCCCTCGGTGCAGGATTCTATGTCAACCAGCGCGAAGACCTGGACCGGAATTTCAAGGCATGGATCAGCCTCGGCGTGCCCGTTCTGATCTTTCCCTTGTTGATCATCTGGTTTCTTTTTCTCAGTCGGATTCGATGGACGATCCGTCTGTTGGGACTCGCCGTCCTCGTTGTCCTGGGACTGGTCGCTCCCCGAGTGGTCCGAATCGAGTCTGCTGTCAATGGAACGGGTCTGCTCAAGGTTGCCTGGCGTTGGGAACCGACCAAGGACGAGGTCCTGGCTGCAAAGCTCTCCCAACAGCCACAGCAGCCCACAGGACGGTCTACATCCACATCGTCCGCCGCCGATTTCCCCCAGTTTCTAGGCCCTGACCGCAAGAATGAGGCCCGGGGTGTGGCCTTTGATCGCAACTGGAAGGAAAACCCGCCCAAACTGTTATGGCGCCAGCCCATCGGGCTTGGCTGGTCCTCCTTTGCTGTCGTCCAAGGCAGGGCCGTGACCCAGGAGCAGCGAGGTGACGATGAATTGGTGACTTGCTACGATATCCGGTCGGGTGCCCTGTTTTGGGCGAATACCAATCATGTTCGGTTCAACGAACTTCAAGGGGGCGACGGTCCCCGGGCCACGCCCACCTTGGTTGAGAACCGCGCCTACGCTTTGGGGGGGACGGGCATTCTGGATTGCCTGGATTTGACATCCGGTCGGCTGATTTGGAGCAAGTCGGTGTTGGAATTGGCCAAGCAATCCAACCTAACCTGGGGCAAATCCAGCTCCCCGCTGGTCTACGATGATCTGGTCGTCGTGACGGGTGGCCGGGGCAACGGACCAACGGTTTTCGCCTATCGAAAGAACAACGGCGATCTCGCATGGTCGGCCGGCGATGAGGAGGCCAGCTATGCCTCGCCCACCTTGGTCACGCTCCAAGGTAAACGTCAGGTGCTCTCTTTGAATGCCGGCAAGGTGATTTCATTGGATCCGACCACCGGAAAGCTCCTGTGGGAGTTCATATGGGCACCCAAAGCCAAATGGCCTCGCAGCTCCCAACCCGTGGCCTTCGGGAATGACAAGGTCTTTTTCTCTGCCGGCTACGGCTTGGGTTCCATTGTCCTGAAGGTCGACCTGAAGCCAGGCGATACCTGGGAAGTATCCGAAGTCTGGTCCGCCAAGACCATGAAGACGCAGTTCAACAATGTTTCGATTCTGGACGGATTCGTCTACGGCATTGACGACGGTTTTATGGCCTGCGTGGACCTTACCTCGGGTGCGCGGAAATGGAAGGATGGACGCTACGGATCGGGGCAATCCCTGCTGGTTGACAATGTCCTTTTCGTGCAGGACGAAAAGGGGCCAATCCTCTTGGTGGAGGCCAAGCCCGGCGGATGGAATGAAGTGGCCCGACTGGACGCACTCTCTGGCAAGACTTGGAACAATCCCGTGGTTGCCAATCCCTATCTCCTGGTGCGTAATGACACCGAAGCCGCCTGTTATCAATTGCCGCAACCCCGCAGTGCTCGAGCGTCAGCGCGGTGACGACTCTATGCCTTTGCGACCGTTCGCCGTATGCCGCCTCGCCCTGCTATTGGGATTCCTTCCTCAAATCCGGACGGTTGCCGAAACCGGTGATTGGCAACCTCTGGCGGCCCAGATGCAACGGATATCCGTCGCGCTCGAACGAGTCGGGTCGCCTCTGGATACCAACGAACGGACCGGTCTTGAGGCCGCCTTGCATTCACCCGATGCGGCAGCGGCACGTCAACAAGCGGAAGCCATTCTCGACCGGCATGTCCTGGTTCTCGTCGACATCAACCCGGAGATGCGGGTCAAAGTGGCTCCTGGACCCGCAAAGCCGGAGCTGACCGAAGGGGGGTGGCGAACTTTCCTAATCAAAGTAAGCAATCAGGCCGGTTTTACCGGCAACCTCAGGATGCAGAGTCCTCAGGCCCGGCAGCTTCACAATGCGTCCGCCAATCTGACCAACGACCTCTGGCTGGATGTGGACCTCTTTGAAGCCCAGCCCCTCCAGAAAAACCTCGGCGGCCTGCCGTTGGAATATCGGTTGGTCCAGCTCTATTCGCGTGACCACGGCTCCCGCGAGGCAAAGCTGACCTTTGACATCGGCCAGGGAACTCAGGACCTCGGATTACGGAGTGAAATAGACGTCTTGTTTACCTGCCGACAATCCCATCCGGTTCGTCTGAAAATCCTCGATGAATCAGGAAAGCCGACGACGGGTTCCCTGGTCATTACCGACCTTAACGGACATGTCCTCCCCGCCCCGTCCAAACGGCTTGCCCCCGACTTTTTCTTTCACTCCCAAATCTATCGGCAGGACGGCGAAACCTTGCACCTCCCCGAGGGCCGCTTCCATGTTCGGTTTCAGCGCGGGCCGGAATCTTTACCGGAAGAACGCGAAGTAACGGTGGGGACCGTCGAGAACCAATGGAACTTCCAGGTGCTCCGTTGGATTGACCCGTCGAAGCTCGGTTGGTGGTCCGGCGACCATCACATCCATGCAGCGGGTTGCGCCCACTATAGCAAACCCACTGAGGGGGTACATGCCGACGACATGATGCGGCACGTTCTCGGAGAGGACCTGAAAATCGGAGCCAATCTCACTTGGGGACCCTGTTTCGACTACCAAAAGCAATTCTTCCGGGGTACCGATGATCCGGTTTCCACCTGGCCTTATTTGCTTCACTACGATGTCGAAGTGAGCGGCTTTGGTTCCCACGAATCGGGGCACCTCTGTCTGCTGCGGCTTCGTGAACAAATCTACCCCGGCGGCGATTCAGACACCCACTGGCCCAAGCTCGGATTGAACACGCTGAAGTGGGCGAAGCGTCAGGGGGCTCTTGTCGGACCGGCCCACAGTGGCTGGGGCCTCGAAATGAATTTCACCAACCTGCCCAACTTTCAGGTGCCCGCGTTCAACGGCATCGGTGCCAACGAGTACATCGTGGATGTCACCCACGAGATTGCCGGCCCCGATGGAAAGCTCGTCCCGGCGGTCGATTTCCTGTCCACCGTCGATACCCCCTACCCATGGGAACTCAATATCTGGTACCAGACCCTGAATGCCGGGTTTCGCACCCGCATCAGTGGCGAGACTGACTTTCCCTGCATCTACAGCGATCGGGTGGGGTTGGGACGCAGCTACGTGCATCTGGACGGTCCCCTGACATATCTCGACTGGTGTGAGGGCATTCGGGCCGGGCGGAACTATGTCGGCGACGGCTTCAGCCATCTCCTGAACTTCCATGCCGACGCCTTGGAAATGGGCACCCACGGCAGCGAACTGAAGTTAGCCGGGCCACGAACGGTCCAGTTCACCGTTCAAGCCGCCGCCTTGCTGGGTGAAACCGACACCGACCACATCAAGTCCCGTCCATTCACCGACCACCCCTACTGGCACGTGGAACGGGCCAGAATCGATGGCACCCGGTCCGTGCCCGTGGAACTGATTGCCAACGGGCAGGCGGTGGCCACGACCAATCTGGTGGCGGACGGGCGCTTGCAGACCGTGACCTTCTCCGTTCCCGTAACCCGGTCTGGCTGGTATGCCGTCCGGATTCTACCCAGCTCACATACCAATCCCATTTTCATTCTGGTGGAAGACAAACCGATCCGGGCCTCCCGACGGAGTCTGGAATGGTGTTTAAAGTCTGTGGACCAATGCTGGTCGCAAAAGGAACGGTTTATGAAAGGGGCAGAAATCGCTCAAGCTCGGGAAGCCTACGAACACGCCCGAACCGTCTACCGCGCCCGCCTGGCGGAATGCGACAGCGATTAGGCACCCGGCCCGTGTATCCGCGGGCTCAATTGAATCTAGACAGCTGGTAGGAGCCCACCCAGACGGCTTGGTGCCGGGTGACCGCGTGCGGTGCCTGCTGGCTAGTTTTCCGAAGACCATCGGCGAAGCACCTGAGGTCGAAGTGGAGTGCCGTCGGACGGGGTTGGTAAACCAATTTTCTTGGAGGGCCAATGGGCGTTGTTGGTAAGCCATTCGCTCTGGAGGGCCAACGGCCCGCAACCGTTCCAGCCTTGGCCATCGGCCAAGGTGCGACAACGAAGCGGATAGGAGGGCCGAAGGCCCGGCTCATCCTCACGACCTCCGACACACCCCAGAGGCTGAATTGAAATCGACGTCGGCGGCGGCGAACCAGCTTCTCCGGAGGGCCAACGGCCCGCATCTATCCCAGCCTTGGCCATCGGCCAGGGTACGGCACGGAAGACGATTGGAGGGCCGAAGGCCCGGCTCATGCTCACGACCTCCGTCACACCCCAGAGGCTGAATCAAAATCGACAAGGTCGGCGGCGTACTAGTTTCTCCGGAGGGCCAACGGCCCGCATCTATCCCAGCCTTGGCCATCGGCCAAGGTACGGCACGGAAGAGGATAGGAGGGCTGAAAGCCCGGCTCATCCTCACGACCTCCGACACACCCCACAGGCTGAATTAAAATCGACAACGTCGGCGGCGAACTAGTTTCTCCGGAGGGCCAACGGCCCGCATCCACCCCTGCCCCATCCGAAAAAGGGAGAGAAAAGAGTCTTGCGAACCGTCAAAGCGTGACCTTTAGTTGATGTCCTGACTACGGCGGGGTAGCCAAGTGGTAAGGCAGGGCTCTGCAAAAGCCTCATCCGTCGGTTCGATTCCGACCCTCGCCTCCATCTATAAACTGCTGTAGATGAATGAGTTAAGTGAGCCGGAAGGGCCACTGCCAGTGAAAGTGCCAGTAAACCGGTGCCGGGGACCGCTACCCGCCCACTAACTGGCAGAACACCACTGGAACTCGCCAAAACCCGTGTTCGCAATCGCGACCGGGCCACGACTGGTACTCCCGAGACGGACCACCAGTCATGAAGACACGCTACATCCTCTACCGCCGGGGCGACATGTACTACGCCGAGGACACGGAGACCGGTAAGCAGGCCACCCTGCGCACCAAGAACAAGGCCGAGGCCCTCGTGTTGCTGAACGCCCGCAACGAGGCCTACCGCCAGCCGGTGCTCAACCTCCACATCGCCCGGACATACCTCGCCGCCACCGACCCCGCCATCGTCACCCGCACCTGGCAGGTGCCGATGGACGAAATGACCCGGACGAAGACGGGCCCGACGCGCGTTCGGAACGAACGCGCGATGATGGACCCGGCCTTCGACCTGATCCGCAATCGGCCGATTCTGGAAACCAAGGCCGCCGATTTCCTCCAGACCCTCGAAGCCGGAACCGTCGCCACCAATGTCTTCCTTCGCCGCATCCACAACTTCGCCTTGGACATGAGCTGGCTGCCTTGGCCGGTGCTGCCCAAGAAACAATGGCCCAAGGTCAAGTTCAAGACCAAGCGGGCCATCACGCTCAAGGAGCACCAGGCGATTCTGGCGAGCGAATCGAATCTGGAACGCCGCGCGTACTACGCCTTCTGCTGGCACGTCGGTGGCGCGCAGTCCGACGTGGCGGCGCTCACGGCCGAAGACATCAACTGGCGGGACAAGGTGGTCGGCTTCCGCCGCCAGAAAACCGGCACAACCTCCGTCATTCGCTTCGGCGACGAATTGGAGGAACTCCTTCGGTCCTTGCCGACCACCGGCCCCCTCTTCCCTCGGCACCATCAATTGCGGGAAGCGCATCGGGCCACGGAGTTCGCCCGAGCCTGCCGCCGCTTGAAGATCAAGGGAATCACCCTGCACAGCTACCGGTACGCGTGGGCCGAACGGGCGAAGACCTGCGGCTACCCGGAGCGCTTCGCCCAGGAGGCCTTGGGGCACAACAGCAAGGCCGTCCACCGCGCCTACGCCAAGAATGCGCAGGTGGTGATTCCCACTCTGGAGTCGTACGAACGCAAGCTGGCCGCTGGCGCCGACATCATCCCAATGCCGGAAGCGAAAGTTGCCTAGACGGTCAACCGTCGGCGATTTTCGCCGAAAATGTCAGGACCGCCGGATGACTGTCCCGCGACGCTTTCGCGGGACGGTCCTTGTTCCGGTCGTTGTGGTCCTTGGTATGCTGGATGATTGCGTTGGTCACCTTCGTCAGCCAAGACCGGTCCTTGATGGATTCCAGCACGTCCGCCGTGCAAAAGAACTTGATGCCATTGGATGGCGGGTTACCAAGCGGCTTGAGGAGACGGGCGGCCATGAGCGCGGCAATCGCGGGAGGCGGGCAATTCAGCAGCCACGCCACCTGCTCGACAGTGAGCCGGGCTGGCAATTGGCCACTCAACGACAGAAATCGATGCTGTTTCTCGTCCATGGTTCGCCGAAGGCCATTTCGCCCTCTGGCTGAACGGGTCGGTCAGAGACGTTGAATCCGAACAGGAATTCCTTGAGAAAAAGACCGAATAGTTCGGTAACTCCGTAACGCGGGCTCTCCTGCTTTACGCCCGACTAGCGATCTCCCGCCTAGCGTCGTGGTACAGATGTCCAGTATTCTTTGATTAGGGCCCCTTGCATGGGAATGCCCCGCGGGAGGCAAAGTCGTAAAACCCGCCGTCGGCGGCCACTTATCCTTGAGCACAATGAGCCAGGACGAAGCAAAACAACACGTCATGCAGATCCGACAGGAAAAATTCTGGCTGGATGATGCTTCACGCAAACCGAGCGATAATCCGCTCATGGCGATGCTGCGCCGTGCGCTGAATCAACTCGCCACCGGAATCTTTGAACACGCTCACCATTACGTTTTTGAGCTGACGCAGAACGCCGACGACAATAACTACGCCGACCACGCACATAGATTCTTAAAGTTCGTCCTCCTTGAAGATGACCCGACGCACACGCCCGGAAGCAGGGGCTGTCTCTGCGCGCTGAACGACGAGGCGGGATTCGAGAAGAAGCACGTCGAGAGTTTGTGCGATATTGGGAACTCCACGAAGCAGGGCAACCGAGAGGGCTACATTGGTGAGAAGGGCATCGGGTTCAAATCGGTCTTCCTCATCTCCGACCGTCCCCACGTCATTTCCAATGGCTATTCCTTCCACTTTCGGCGCGACGATTGCGACGCTGGACTTGGCTACATCGTTCCACATTGGAACGAGCAAGTTCCCACGGTCGCCAGGGACAGTCCAACAGCCATTCTACTTCCGCTGCGAAGCACGTCTGGCATTGATGTTGCTCAGCAACTCGCGGACATCGAACCTGAGTGCATCTTGTTTTTGCGTCGACTCCGCAGCATTGAGTTGGCGGCTGCCCAAACTGGCTTGAAACGGACCGTGCGATGTGGTGGCACGGATGGATTTTTTGACCTCGAAGCCGATGGCACGCGGACCAGCTACTTTGTTCATCGGAAAGACCACCCATGCGTACACATTCGCGATGAGCGTCGTGAGGGCGTCACTTCAACATCGGTCACAGTCGCGCTTCCGTTGACCGGGACAGAAACGACGGATGGCCGAGTGTTCGCGTTTCTTCCTACCGAGGCGCGGACGGGATTCCCGTTCCTCATCAATGCCGACTTCCTCCTGCCTTCCAGTCGTGAACGGATTCTCGACACGCCGGAATGGAACAAGCATTTGGTCGTATTTACTGCGTCAACTTTCGTCGAGGCATTCGACGTTTTACGGGCCAGCGCGAAACATCGGACACTCGCCTACCGCTTCATCCCGGTGAAGGCTGAGTTGCTTCCTGGTGCGAGTCTTTTTGCGCCAATGGTCGAGGTGGTGCATGGCGCGTTAACAAAGATGGCCTGCATTCTTACCGAAATTGGTGACTGCGTCCTTCCACAGAATGCCTGCTTTGCTGGTCCGTTGTCTCGACGCCTGCTCTCGGATGCTCCACCAAAGCTGGCAAACTTCCGATTGGTTCATCCCGACTTGGAGCAGCACCGGAAGCGGCTTGAGCCGCTTGGCGTTCAAACTCTCGCGATCACCCAAGTGCTCGATATCTGCGCCGATGTGGACTGGCTGCGCGACCGCAAAGCTGATTGGTGGGAGACCCTGTTCGAACTGCTATCGCGGAACGAGATGACTGCAGAAGCGGTGTCATCGTTTCCTCTGCTTCGCTGTCGAGACGGCGTGTGCCGTCCTCCTTCTGGTGGAAGCATTTTCCTTCAAGGTGAGAATCAGCAAACGCCATTGACGTTTCCGCCTGAATGGCCGCCCGCACACATTTTCGATGCGGATCTTCAGAATCGCCTTCAGCAAAAGCCAGCAGCGTGGGCTTGGCTGGTTCGAGTCGCGGGCCTACGGCCCTTTTCGGTTGAGGCATACATCACTGGCAGTCTGCTTAACTGGATGCGGGGACAAGTAGGCCAGTGCGCCGCAGAATACATTGTGGCAGCCACCCACTTCGTCGCAACCAACCTCAAGAAGCCCGATGAGCATCGCGAAACGCTCCGCAAGAAAATGCCTTGGCTGCTCGCCGACAAACGTGTGCTGCCCCCAGATGCTCACGGCGGTAAAGAACTGGTCACGCCGGAGTGTGTCGAAGGAGATTCAGGCTGGAACTGGGTTTTCATCAGCGCACAGGACCGGCAGCACTTCTGGCTCTTGAGCGACGCCTACATTGATGGCCAGCCCGAGGCAACAAGGGATTCGATTCGTAAACTGATGGCGGCTTGCGGCGTAACCGAGGTTCCAGATCCAGCGAGAATCAATCTCCATGACGGGAAATGTGATTGGGGGTGTCCGCGCTGGCTGCGTGACTTAGACCTTCAACACGCTCCGCAGAACTTGGACCGGAAAGTTGCGGCCTTGGAACATTGGATTGGGCGCTTCAAGCCAGAGAGCTTTGCCAAATTCCTAACGATTGGCGCAGATGAAAGGGGTTGGCTTGGGAACAGTGGCAGTCTGCATTCGGAACTCGGGGCCGTGCTTCGCAGCCGTCGGTGGCTGCGGTCAACGAAAGGGTTGGTGTCACCGCCGCACGCGTTCGTGGATGACACGGAGATTCGTGAGTTTCTGGGCGACTCCGTTGCTTACAGCCGAGCGAAGCTGCAAAGTGAGTTCCTCGGCAAACTTGGGACTCGCCTCCGACTCTCGGCAGGGACGCTTGTCGAATTGCTCCGGCAAATGCGGGACGCGGGGCGGGCGGATGAAGCACTGGTCGTTCGCATTTACCGACGGCTGCAAACGCTGGAATTCGATGCCGGCCTCTTCCGTTCAGAGCCGTTGATTTACCTCGCTCGGCCCACGGCGCATTGGAGACAATCCGAGCGTGTGTTTTGGAACGATGCGGGTGATGTGTTCGACGAATACTTCGGCTACGCGAAGCTCACTTACGAAAACGAAGATCTTCACGCATTTTTTACCGACAAGCTGGGCGTCCGTGCCGACGTGCCGGAACAGCAACTGGCCGAGGTGTGGGCACAGATGTCAGGCGCGGGCGCGCTCGCACCTGATGTCGTCGAGAAGCGCCTGAACATGATTTTGCCGAGGGTGGCAGCGGCGTCCGATACCAATGAACTGCCGGCTTGGTGGCAAGCGCTTCGGGCACAGTTGAAGATATGGACCGTTTCAAAGGGCTTTGAGACGCCAACGAACGTTTTCGCGCCGGATGATACGTTCGCCGAGGGAGTCTTTGCAGGGACGGCGTGCATTGCGTGGCGGTCCAAGTCCATCACCGAGGCTCGGCTGAACCGCCTGCTTCGATCTTTGGGATGTCGCTCTCTTGCTGGAAGTCTCAGAAGCCGCTCGGCAAGCACACCCGTCAAGGAGGCCAGCGAAAAGCCAAGATTTCTCACACCGGCGACAAAGGAGTTATTGTTCTGCTGGGTCTGCGCTTCCGATGGGTGGAGCAACAAGCGTCAACAGCTCGAACAGTTATTGCGGACTGAAGAGGCACAAGTCACCAACTTGCGAGTCGAATACTGGCTCGATGGCGATAAAGCGCCGGTTTCAGGTGTCGAGGCAGATGCGTTTTGGGCAAGTCAAGACCGACGGTTGTGCTTGAGACGTGATGCCACCTCGAAGGCACAGCAATCCGCAGCAGCCAAGACCATCGCGGCACAATTTGGGCATCCGAGCAAACAGGGTGAAGACACCGTTTATCGCCTCCTCGGCCTCGAAGCTGCCGACGCTGGCCGTGAACTGGCTGAACGGAAATGGCAACTGACGCCTGACCAAAAATCCTGGCTGCAATCAATCGGCTACAGGTCGGAGTTGGTGGAACTCTCCACCGACGCCACGAATCAGCCAACTCGCGAATCACGTCCGGCCATAGCATCGCAAACTCCGTCAGGCGGCAGCGCGTCTGCCACGCCTCAACAGCAATCAGCCCCAGAAACTCAACCAGACAGCAAACCTTTGTCCGACGGACAGCCTGTGCCGTCATCTCCCGATAGTAGTTCGCCTGATTCGGGGGCAACCCGAAATCCGGATCAAACAGGCGCGCGACTGCATGCTGAACGAAACGAGTCACCGCAACAGACTCGCTCCGCGGAATTCAATAAGGATTCTGGTCGACCGCTCAAATCACCCGACGCCGAAGCGGAGTTTGTTCACGTCACCGCACACACCAGAAGGCGACCAAGACACGAGCGCCAGCACCGGGAAGCGGGCCACAAAGAATCCCGGGAACAGCACCCGATGGCCGGCATCTCCCAAGCGACAAAAGCTGACATCGAGGAGGCTGCGGTGCAGGTCATCAGGCGGCAGTTTCAAAAGCGTGCGGACTTGCGGGAGTATAATTTCTTAGACCGACGGCAAGACAACTGCGGCTACGACGTTCATGTCGCCAAGCCCGGGCGAGTGATTCGTATTGAAATCAAGGCGCACCTCCGAGAGGCAAAGTCGGTGTTTGTTACGCAGAAAGAGTGGCAAGAATCCCGGCAGCGAGATCGTCTTGCGCCAGACGACAAATGGGAACTGTGGAACGTCGAAAACCTCGCCGTTGACGCAGGCATGGTGCGGATTACCCGGTACAGCTATTTGCCAGACGAAGCGCGCACGCGCGAATCTGGCTACTGGGTTGACCTCTCCGCGTGCGCTTCCGAAAGCATTCAGTGACCAGATTCAACTGCGGGCTGGTGGCCGGGCGGCAGCACCCCCGGATGGGAATCCCGCGAAGCCTTCGCAGGACGGCCCAGACTCCGGTCGTTGTGTTGCTCGGTGTGCTGGACGATGTCCATTGATCACTTCGCCTTCAGCCAGACGAGTCGCCGCCGGTCACCGAAGTTGAACACGAAAAGTTGTTCAGTTTTGTTCCGTACGGCGACTGGGTATGTGTGAGCGAGAAAGCCGACAAAACAATTCCGACGACCTGCCGACTGGAACGCGAGTACCGGGAGTTGCTCGACGGCCGGGCCAGGGATTTGAATCTGAAATCCGCTGAACTCGTACGGAAGTATGTCTTAGAGGGCCTCAAAGAGGACTCGACCAAAATCACCCTCCATCAGGAATTGCCGGCCATCGGCGAGGAACTCAAGCAACTGCGGCGCGACCTCTCGTTGCTTGCGGAAGCGCTGATGATCCGCGCCGGGAACATGGAGCCGGCGGCGGCCCAAGCATGGGCCGTGAAGAACTTTGCTGCCCGATAACGGAGGAAACGAGCGATGATCTCCATCTCGGACCCCATCAAAAACCCGAACCAGATCAAGTACCACTTGGCCATGGCGCGTGTCGGTTACTACGCCAGCCTGTACGAGGATCCGGGCCAATGGGCCGGCAAAGGCGCTGCGCTGTTGGGTTTGAAAGGGCCAGTCACTGAAGAGGTGTTGCGAAACCTCTTCGAGGGCTACAGCCCGGATGGCAAAACCAAGCTGGTCCAAAACGCCGGGAGCCCGGACCGCCAACGCGCCATCGACATGGTTGTGACGCCTCCGAAAAGCGTTTCCGTGTATTGGGCGATGGCTGAACCCTCGGAACAGGCAACCCTGCTTCGACTCCACCATGAGGCGGTCAATGCTGCCCAGGAGTTTTTGGAGGAGCAGGCCGGCCTGACACGTCGCGGCCAAGGAGGGCAAAAGATCGAACCCGCTGCGATGGTCTTCGCTTGCTTTGACCACTATACCTCGCGTGCCAACGATCCGAACCCGCACACCCACCTGCTGGCGCTCAATGTCGTCGTTCGTGAGGATGGAACCACGGGAACTCTCCACAATAGTGGGCTCTTCGAGCACCGGGCCAAAGCAGACATGATCTACAAGGTCCACTTCGCCTTGGGGCTGATGCTCGAAATGGGACTCCAAGTCGAAGAGGAAGGTCACGGCTTTCGGATTGTCGGCGTGCCGAAGGAGGTGTGCGACGTGTTCTCTAAGCGACGCGCGCAGATTCTGGAGTACATGGACGAGAACGGGTTGAGCGGAGCCGCCGCCGCGAGCATTGCAGCAGTGGCAACCCGTCCAGCGAAGCAGCACATCACCCGCGAGAACCTAATCGCGGAATGCCATCGCATCGGGCGGGCGTTGGGTTGGGGGCCGGAAGAGGCGGCCGCGCTCGGCCGGGAAACGAAGGTTCGGAAGCTCGCCGCGAAATACGCCCACCTCCTGAAACCCGAGGCGGAATCCGGGGAGCAAGGCAACCGGTCAACTGAGGTACGGAGGCAGGCGCATTCGAAAGCGAGTCGTCCGGAGCGAGAGGCAAAGCCGAGCGACTCCGATCTGTCGAACCCGTCCAGACGCAGGGACCGGTCCGACCGGAGCGAATCCGGACAGAACCATTCAAGCCACTCTGGTGGGCATCGCGAACGGACGAAGTCCGAACAGGGGCAAACGTGGAGTTCCTACGACGGGCGAGATGGAGGCGCTCACAAACACAGTTCATGGGACGCCCAGGCCGACGCGCAGGACGCCGAGAAGGATGCATGGCACACCCGGAAAAAGTCCTCCCTGTTTCGGCAGGTCTCGCGAGGCAACTTCGTGCTCAAGCACGCGCGTTGGGGTGACATCCTGTGGAAAGTGAATCTGGGAATCGTCGAAATCCGCATTCAAAAGAAGCGCCTGTTTCCAAAGAGTCCCGGCTTCAATCCGGCCTCAAAACTCGCGGTTCCGGCCATTCGAATTGTTCCGTGGCGAATCAAGCTCTTCGAGAAAACGCCGCTGCACAAACGCAAGCAGCCGGTGCTGATTTGGAAGAAGGCGTTCCTGCTAGCCGAACTGCGGTTGCAGCGCGAGCGGCTGTTTCACGATGCGCCCCGGTGGAGTCCGATCAAAAACGTGGAGATTACCCGCGTGAAGTTGGGCTGGCGGACTTCGGAAATCCCGGAGTTGGAGAAGAAGAAAAAGCGGGAGAAGTCTGAAAGCGGGAACCAATCCCAAGGTATGAGCCAGTCGCTCTGACCCTGCAGAGCTTCAGTCATCCTTCACGGCCGCGCATCCACTGTGCGGCTTGACGCAGCATCCCTACTTCCGATCACCGCCCGATGCTTGGATTGGTAGTCCCATGGACTGGCCGACTCAGGCATGGGCAGACATGGTCGGTCGTCGTCGATCTTCTCTCTTCGGGCACTGCGCGCTTGAGTCGGAGTGCAAAAAATTTGCAAACTCCCCAATCCTCGAAGAAAGAGGCTCCTGAAAGGCGTGCCGTCCAACGGCGTAACTCCTTTGCGCTGAACTGGAATGAAGTTTGTTTGCCGAGAACGAGATTGTCCGGGCGTCGGGTTGCGAGACACCGGGTGCCCGAAATGTCAGTTTTCGGTGACGCCCCAGGGCGTCGTGGGATTCGCGTGGCGTTCGCTGGTCGCAGGACTTGGTGAGCGATTCGGTGTCCGCTGTCCGGTCTGCCGCGATGTCATTCCGGCTTTCCAGTCCGTCTGTCCCGGCTGCAAGACGACACTGACGGTTGGACGCGTGGTTGATGAAACACTCGGACCAAGCCGCGAACGGGCGAAGCAACTCATCGCTCCGACGCCTTTCAAGGTCACCGTTTTCCAGTGGGCCTACCTTTTGATCTCGGCGGTCGTCTTCTGGTTTCTGTTTGTCGCGCTGCAAAACAAGGCCGGGGTCGATGCCATCCTTCCGGCGTTGCTCTCAGTTTTCTATCTGGTGCTGTTCCTCTGCCTGTTCGCCTGGATGGTTCCACGTCCGACCATCGTGGCGCTGAGTCGGCGGGCACCGAAACGAATCAAGTTGGGGCTGCTGTTGAATTTCCTGACCTGCGGCATTCTCCTCGATATGGCGGTCAAGGAATGGTGGGCGCGGGCGACGCTGTTGGCAGCGCTATTCGGCGCAATTGGGGTCGGCTTCTGGCTCTTCTGGAAATTCCTCTGGCCGATGCTTGGGGCGAGTGCCCCGTCCGGTCCAAAACCCTTCAACCCGCAAGACCCCCAAGGGCGGAGCGTCGAAACCGAGTAACCGGCCATGGCGTCGCTCTGGGACTATTTCGGCAAGAACCCCGAGGACAACGGGAAGCCTTCCGGATTGGAGGCTTACTTTCTCGACGAAGAGCCGCCCGCCACCGATCCCTCGGGTCAGGTCGAACCCTGTGCCGTCGAGTTCAACGAGGAACTGATGTACTGGGCGATGCGGAATTTGCCGGTGAAGGAAGCCGTCAAACACTTCCTGGTTTGCGGCGCCATCGGCACCGGCAAGACCACGACGATTGACCTCTTCCTCCAGTCGATCAAAGACCGTTTCCGACCCGGCCGAGAAAAGCCCGAACAGCTCATCATTTTCGACGCCAAGAGCGAGATTGTGCCGAAGCTGAATGCCCTTGGGTATTCCGTCGAATTGGACGCCCCCGAGAGCAACAACGTCTGGCTGCTGAACCCGTTCGACAAGCGAAGCTGCACTTGGAATATCTCCGAAGCGGTGGAGACGCCGCTGATGGCTCGGCATTTCGCGGCCTTGGTTGTCCCGGAAGAGCCGGGCAGCAACACGCCCTTCTTCTGGTCGGCATCGCGTCAGCTGGTGTATGCGGTGCTCATCGGCCTGTTTCGGACTCCGGTGTACGCGAGAAAGAAGTCGTGGGAGTTGCGGGACCTCTTGTCGGCATTGGCCAACCGGGAGCGGATTCTCGCCATCACTTCCCTCGATCCGCGCGCCAAGGAATTGGCCCAAAGCATCCTCAACGACAAACAGCACTCCGACGCCGTCGTTGCGAGTCTTGCGACCAAGCTGGCTCGGTTCGAGGAAGTGGCGGCGCTGTGGAAGTCCAATTCGAAGCCGCGGTTGTTCTCGATCCCGGAGTTTCTCAAGAAGCCCGGTGTCCTAATCATCGGCAACGATCCGGTGCTCCGGGAAAGCCTCTGGCCAATCAACGCGATGCTCCTGAAATCTCTCGCCCAAGAGATCTTGCGGGGCACCGAAACTCAGGAGCCGCGACACTGGTTCGTACTGGACGAATTCCCGGCGATGGAACGGGTGGAGGCCATTCAAGATTTGGTCAACCGCGGCCGCAGCAAGGGCGCATCCGTCTTGATCGGTATGCAGGGCATCGACCGGCTCAATGAACTGTACGGGCAACACGGGGCCAACGATCTTTTGGAGCAGCTCACCCACAAAACGTTTTTCCGGGCGGGTGGACCCGAGACGGCGCAATGGATCGAGCGCTTCTTCGGCCAGTACCGGCGAACCGAGGAGTCCCATGGAAGCTCGTGGAGCAAGGAAGGCACTTCCCATTCGACCAGCTGGGGCACTACGGAGCGGGCCATGTTCCTCGCGTCGTTCTTCATGAACCTGCCCTTCACTGGGCCCGGCAAGGAACTCGTCGCGGTCCATGACATCCCGTCTCTCCAGAAGACGTCGATTACCCGCCGCCCTTTCGACAAGGTAAATTCCTGGAGGGTGAAGCCGACGGACGTCAAAGCGGTCATGGGGCGAACCAGCATCCTCGAACAAACGCTTGTGGGTTGGGACACCGCCGAGACCGCCGAGTATTGCGCCACCCCAAGCCCGGCCGCCAATCCGGCCGCTGGTGACCCGCCCGAAGAACCAAAAGCCGTCACCAAGAAAAAGGCCGACCGCGACGAAGCGCTGCCGGAGCGCAAAGAGCGTTGGCCTGACTAGCGCCAGTTTCCGATTCAGACTGCGAACCCATCCATAACCTATGGCCGATCAACTTGATTTGAAACCACGTCCGGAAACGCCGAAGCCCCGTGGCATACCTTTGTGGGTCGCCCTTGCCGCCCTGCTGGGGCTTGCGGTGGTGGGCGGAGTGGTCGTGGTCGTCCTCATGCGCCAGGCGACCAATGACAAGGCGAAGCTGGAATCGAAGATGGCGGCGTGGCAGTTGGAACAGGGAAAGACCGAAATCGCCAAGCAGAAGGCGGAGGAACAGGCGAAGCTGGCGGTCGCCCGATCCCGCCAAACCGACGCCCTCGCCCAAGTTCGGCTGGCGACCAACGTCGTCGGACAACTCCTGCAAGGGCTGCAGGACTTGGACCGCGACGCGACGGCGCTGCGCACGAGCGACAGCGGCAAGCAAGCGGCGCGTTTTCCGGACCTCGTCGTCTTGGCGCGGCGACTCTACGACGTGGACCTCAAGGCGGTGGCATCCCAAGCCACGGCCATCTCGAAACTCGAAGGCGAACGTCGCTTGGAAAACCAACTCGTCACCGCCGCCGGGACCGCGTTTGAACCCGATGCCACGTTCGCGACTACCGCCCAGTCGGACTCGATGTGGGCGAATCAGGAGATCGCCAAGGTGCCGCAGATTCGGTCCG
>CAITXU010000259.1 GCA_903896505.1 uncultured Verrucomicrobiota bacterium
CCTGCGCGAGAAGCCTTACGATCCGGCCAGCGATGCCTACGATGTTTCCGCGTTCAATGACAGCGTAACGATTGAAAACCGGCGCGACCCAGTAAACGATCTGCACATCTATTGGTCGAAGAAGCCCTACAAGGCCATCTGCCAATATGTCCGACACTTCACGACTCCGGGCGATTTGGTGCTCGACCCGTTCAGCGGCACTGGCAGCACGGCTTTGGCGGCGTTGCTTGAGGGGCGCAAGGCAGTGGCGATTGACCGTTCACCCGCCGCAACATTCATCACCAAGAACTACTGCACACTTGCCGACCCACAGAAACTCCATGCGGCTTTCGGCGAACTTCAACGCTTGGTTGAGAAAGAACTCGACTGGCTCTACCAAACGAAGTGCGACCGCTGTGGTGGGAGTGCAAGGACTTCTTACACGGTGTATTCGCAAGTTTTTCACTGTCCTCGATGCTTGGAGCAGGTGCCGCTGTTCGACTGCCCGGAGGTGGAATCCAAGACAGCGAATGGCAAACCAAAGACCATCGCAGTCTGTCCCCTCTGTCATGCGAAGGGTGTCGACGAAGAAATCAGCACCCGCTCCGCGAAATTCGGAGCTGTCCCAGTGATGGTTAGCTATGTCTGTGAATCAGGTTGCAAGCCTTCACGCGGTGAGCGTCTGCACAACGATCCAAACTCCGAAAAGCGGCGTAATTTCGAGTCAAGTGACGTGGCCAAGGTCCGAGCAATCGAGGCGCGTCCGAATCCTTACTGGCTACCGCCCGAAAAGATGATGAACGTGGAGGACGACTCCATGCCTTGGGGCGCTGAGTGGCGTGAGGGCCGAAATTTTCGCAGGGTAACCGAGTTGTTCACCACCCGGAATCTTTATGGAGTCGCGTGCATCTTGGACGCGATCAATAAGCTGCCCGATTGCAGAGAGGAACTTCGATTCGCGATGTCGGGCGCATTGTTCAATGCCACCAAGATGTATAAGCATCGTGAGTCAGGGGGAGGCCCCCAAAGCGGGACATTCTATCTCCCCCAAGTTTTCCGGGAGATTCATGTCTGGACCTTGCTTGAGCAAAAGGTGGCGAACCTCCTCAAAGTCCCTGGTTTTCTTGGCGACCTTCCAGATCAATTTCCGCTGTGCGTTTCAACTCAGTCAGCGACTCGAATTGATGCGATGCCGAGCGATTCGGTGGACTACATTTTCACTGATCCGCCCTACGCAGAGAAGGTGCAATACGGTGAGCTGAACTTTCTCTGGGAAGCCTGGCTTGGGTTCGACACACGCTGGCATGATGATGAAATCATCGTAAACGAAGTCAGGGGGAAGACCGAGGAGAACTGGGCCGTGATGATGCGTCAGGCAATGGCTGAGTGTTTTCGCATTTTGAAGCCTAGCCGTTGGCTCTCCCTTTGTTATCATGATACCTCGGAAGGCACATGGAGTCTCGTTCAAGACATCATGAAATCTGCCGGGTTCGAGGTGGATGAAACAGGGGCGGGACTCTTCATCGACACAGGCCAGAAGTCATACAACCAACTCGTGGCGGACAAAGTTACCAAGCGCGATCTGGTTATCAATTTCCGTAAGCCCCGGCCCGGCGAGGAGCGGTCGGCTGTTCAATTCACCGGCGCGGAAGATCAGCAGTCATTCCGCGAGAAGGCCCAGGCCGTCATTCGTGAATTTTTGCAGGCCAATCCCGGCGCGACCAAGGACCGCATCTACGATCAAGTCGTCAGCCGTCTCGTCCGCCGTGGCCAGATGGAAGCCCACAACTTCGATGAGCTGCTCCGCCAGATCGCCGAGGAGGTCAAGGAAGAGGTCAAAAAGAACCTGTTCGAGAAAGAAGAACCGGACCTGCTGGGCACGCACCAGATCAGCCGCTGGCATTTGAAGGAAAGCGAAGCCGGAGCAGATGAGACGGAGCAAGCCACCACGGACAGCGCCGGGACGCGCATCCACGAGTTCTTGACCAAGACCACGACCGCCAAGCTGGCGGAGAGCAAGCCGAAGGTCATCGAGCTTCAGGCCGACATCGCCGCCCGCCGCACCCGTCTCCAGGCCGTGGATCAAAATGAGGCTGACGAATCACGCGGCAGGCTGGTGCGGGAGATCCGCGAGCTGAACGAGAAGTTGGACAAGCTGAACGCCCAACGCGCCGAGTGGGAGCAGCAGGCGCTGGACTACAGCCAGATCTTCGAGTTCTACGTCGCCGCCGTGAACCCCAAGCCCAAGGCCCGGCTGGAGGAAATCCTGGAGGACTACGGTTACCAGACCGACGAGGGCAACTGGCGTCCGCCACTGACCGAACAGGAGAAGCTGGAGAAAGGCAGCGAGCGCCAACAAGCCGTGCGCCGGAAAATCCAACGCTTCTGCAAGCTGCTCGAAGCAGGCGACGGCATCCCCGCCGATCAACGCCCCGACGCCCAGACACTGGCCGAATGGATTCGCCACTGCCGCCGCACCGGCTCCCACGCCCAAGGCAAGCTGCTCTACGAGCGCGGCGGCGACCTCAGCACCTTGAACGAGCAAGCCCAGGTGGACGTGGAAGAGGATTACCAGGTCTGCGTGAAACTCCTGGAGCGCAGCAAAAAGTAGGCGGCGCTGGCAGGTAGCGCACGACGGCCACGATGAACCCCAGCGAACAGAGCTACTCGCAGCCCGAGAAAAATCTCGTCAGGGAGCGAATCATCTCGGCCTCGGTCAGGGCGTTGACCACGGAACGTGCCTCCAGCCCCGTTGTCCCAGCGGATGTGTTTCTCAAGACCTTGGATTACGCCTCGCGCTTTCTAGCAGAGCACGGCGGCACGTTCGTCGATGACGACCTGAAGCCACACGTCGCGGACTGGCTGGCCTTACACGCTTCACGGGTCGGCACAAAAAAGCCAAGCGAGTTGCAGGTGCTGTTCCTGGCTGGCCCTGATCCCACAAACGACTTGATGGAGTTTCGGAAGTGCGGCGTCGCCTACGAGAACATCTGGGCCATCGAAAGCGACAAGGACACGTTTGGATTGGCGGTGAAAGCCCTGGAGCGCCAGGGCATTCGGGTGAAGCTGCATCGCGGCAGTCTCCAGACCTTCTTCGCGCTCGTCCCGCAGCAGTTCGACATCGTGTATTTTGACGCCACCGCCCCTCTGTTCGGTGGAGAACCCAACACGATACATGTCATTCGAGAACTGGTGCTGAACCAGCGGCTGACTCCGCTGTCCGTGCTGGTGACGAATTTCGCGGAGGCGAACAAGGACGGAAAGAGCGCCGAGGTCTGGGGAAAGCGACTGGGAACGTGGGCCTATGCCAACGGCACGATGGATACCTGGACGCAAACTTTCCCGGAGTTTGTGGACGATCAAATCATGCTCCAACTTCCGCAAGTTTATGGCGAATTCATTACGAAGTTCCTGATCCGGTTCTGCGCACAGCTTGTTCCGTGGTGGCGCGTGGTCGCGTTGCCGGGTGCCAAGCGCGAGTATTTTAGCGACGAAGCAAAATTAGGGCAGGCGGCACAATCGGCAACCGACACCTACGAGCTGTTTGGCCACCCTCTTTACCCACTGTTGAGAACAGTTATTTTCGCCTCCGAGTTCCTCGACGAAAGTGACATGATGTCGAAATTGCTGTTCAAGGAACCATTGGAGAGAGCCAAGTTGGCGGATGCTGTCAAAATTGTCTCGTTAATCCGCACATTCTACGAACAGCACTTCGACGGTATCTTCTGTTCAACGAAGCACATCCTTGACGCTTGCAGCCCGGAATTGGCGAGGGTGTTGAGTTCTTTTCAATGGTTCGATCAGGAGCAGCGGTATTTTTGCGACATTCCACTCCCCAACCTCATCACCGACTTGCTTCTGGGGCTTTACGGATTTCCTTACCACGCGAACGTCCAAAAGCTTCAGCGGTTCGCATATAAGGCCAAGGAAACGGTGATGTTTACCGACGTCATGGTGCTCGATCAGGCCCGATACATGTATGACCTGCTGCCAACTTTGCCGCTGTTTGACACGAAGTTTAGCCTGTCGCAGCAGCTTGTGCTTCGAGTCTGCATGGACTCACTGCACAGACACTGCCACTACGGTTGCAAAGATCTTTTCTGGGGATGCGCCCTCGCTGGCATGGGTGAAAAAGGCTTCACCTTCTGGCTGCCACCGGCACGTGAAAGTGTGGGAGATCCCGGCGTGATCTTTGAGAAGCCCGATGCCGACGGCTACGAAAACCGTTAGCGTCGAATGCGCCGCAGTCGTTCCAATCACGGCGTGCGTTTTCATCGCTACCATTGCTTTCAACGAATGTTGAAACTGTTGGTTATACTGAAATAGGGCTTGCGAGGCTTTCAATGATGTGGAAGCTTTCAGCATCGGTTGAAACTGGCCGTTGCAATGAAAGAAACCGCATTGATCGATCAAGCCAAGGACGCACTGCTCAAGTGCCTCCACGAGGTGCCATTCGTGAAGGTGGAGGTGTCGATTGAGTCCAAGCGCCTGCAGACGGGGCCGGATTTCCAGCTTCAGGTGAAGACTCGCGCAGGCAAGAGCACCCTGATCGTTGATGTGAAGTCGGTTGGCCAGCCCCGTGTGGTCCGCGAGGCAGTGAACCAGTTGGCGCGATTCAGGGAACAGTTTCCCGACGGCTACGGTGTGGTCATGGCCCCCTACATTTCGCCGCAGGCGGCCGAAATCTGTCGTGGCGAAGGCTTCGGCTTTGCCGACCTCGCGGGGAATTGTGTCCTGGCCTTTGACCAGGTTTTTATCTCGAAGGAGGGCAAAGAGAACCCGTTCGCCCGGAAGCGGGATCTGCGCTCGCTCTACTCGCCCAAGGCGGAGTGCGTGCTCCGCGTCTTGCTGTCCGCACCGGGACGCTGGTGGAAGGCGCAGTCACTGGCCAAGGAGGCGGGGGTGAGTCTCGGGCAGGGCTTCAACGTGAAGAAGTTGCTGGCGGATCGCGAATGGGTACAGGCGGGCGATGAAGGATTTCAGCTTACCGCGCCCGCCGAGTTGCTGACGGAGTGGGAGAAAAATTACGACTTCCGGCGCAGTACGGTTCGAGAGTTCTACACGCTCCGGCCCATCGCGGACGTGGAACGGTTGCTCGCTGAGACTTGCGAGGAGGAAAAATCGGACTACGCGCTGGCGGGATTTTCCAGCGCGGCCCGATATGCGCCAATGGTGCGTTACCAGCGTGCGATGGCCTACGTGTCGGGTAATCTCGACCGCGTGGCCGAACGTCTGGAGCTGAAGCCGGTCACGAGCGGGGCCAATGTGAATTTGATCATCCCATACGACGAGGGGGTGCTTTACGGCGCGGAGACGAAGGGCGGAGCCAAGGTCACCTCGCCAGTGCAGACCTACCTCGATCTCCGGCAGATCAAGGGGCGCGGTGAGGAAGCGGCGGATTTCCTGAAACAACAAGTCATCAAGAACACATGGCCGGGGAACGAATAGATTACACCGCCGCCGCCGTGGACGCGGCCAAGTCGGTGCTCATCGAGTTGATGCACATCCTCGGCGAGTATCGTGACGACATGGTGCTCGTCGGGGGCTGGATTCCTGACCTGCTGATCCCGACCAGCCAGGAGCGGCATGTCGGCAGCATTGATGTGGACTTGGCGTTGAACCACAAGGAGATGACCGAGGCGGGCTATCGGATGATCGGCGAAATCCTGCGCCAGCACGGCTACACCCAAGACCAGCAGCAGCCGTTTATCTTTCGCAAGGATGTGCGCGGACAAACGGTGCAGGTGGACTTTCTGGCGGGCGAGTATGGAGGCACCGCCAAGACCCGCCGCACACAGAAAGCTCTCGACATGCAGCCGCGCAAGGCGCGGGGCTGCGACCTAGCCTTCCAAATTCCCCCCGCGCAAATCTCGGTGAAAGGGAAACTGCCGGACGGCGCGTTGGACGAGGTAAAAGTGCAGATCGCATCCGTGGTGCCTTTCCTCTCAATGAAGGGCATGGCGTTGGAAGATCGCCGCAAGGCAAAAGACGCCTACGACATTTACTTCGTGCTGCACAATTATCCGGGTGGCGTGGACGAAGTGGTAATGGCATTCCGTCCGCACATGAAGCTGGGGCTGGTCCAGGAGGGCTTGAAAAAACTGGCGGGCAAATTTGCCTCAATCGATCACGTCGGGCCGCGAGACGTGGCGGAATTCGAGGAGATGCTGGATAAGGAGGAGCGCGCCATCCGGCAGCGGGATGCCTTCGAGAAAGTGAACTATATGCTGCATCAACTGGGCATCGTATGAACCTGAAATTCAAAGAGATCTTCAAGGGCAAGGTCGTCAACAAGGCCCTGACCATCAACACCGGTGTGGACGAGTTCCCGCGCTACGTCCTCGAATACCTGATCGACAACTACTGCTCGGAAGAGACGTTTCACGCCGACATGGAGAAGGTTGTGCGGCGGTTGAAGGAGAATTTCGTCCACGGTGCCGAGGCTGAGAAGATCCGGCACTACATCCGCGAGAACCGGAGCCACTCGATCATCGCCAGCCTGGAGGCGCGGTTAGTGGAAACGGAGGACAAATACTGGGGCGCGATCTCGGCCATCAACGAGAACTTCGTGAACATCCCTGAGAGCATCGTGAACCAGTACCCGATGCTTCTTTCTGGCGGCATGTGGGGGACGGTCGAGCTGACCTACGACGAGTCGGAGATCCACAACAAGAAGATCCGCCCGTTCAAGGTGGTGTCGTTCACGCCATTCCAGATCAGCGTCATTAACCTCAACGAGTTCATCGAGAAACGGTCGCAGTTCACGACGGACGAGTGGCTCGACATCCTTGTCAACTCTTGCGGCCTCGATCCCTCGCCGCTGAACCGGAGGCAGAAGCTGCTCTACATCTGCCGCTGCCTGCCCCTGGCCGAGAACAACGTTAACCAGATCGAACTGGCCCCGAGGGAGACTGGCAAGACCTACCTCTATCGGAACATTAGCTATTACGCGCATGTACTTTCAGGCGGCAAGGCGACCCCTGCGCAGCTGTTCATCAACCTGAATACCGGAAAAATAGGCGAGGTCGGTACACGCGATGCGGTGGTTTTCGACGAGATCGCTAACACGGATTTCACCGACCCGAAGACAATGGTCAGCATCATGCAGGGGTACATGCAGGATGCGAAGTTCAGCCGTGGAAAAAAAGAGCTGCTAGCTTTTGCGAGCCTCGTGCTCGTGGGAAACATCGACGTGCAGGGCAACTTGCCGCACGAAAAATATTACCACCTCTTCGAGCCGCTGCCTGACTACCTTCAAGTGATTGCATTTCTGGATAGGCTTCACGCCTTTCTGCCCGGCTGGTCGATTCCCAAGCTCAGTCCCAACAGCTACTCAAAGGACTACGGGTTCATCACTGATTATTTCTGCGAGATATTGCACGACCTGCGGCGGCTGGATCTGCTGTCTGGAGTCCGCCCGCGCTTCAAACTTCTGGACACGGCGAAGACGGTCCAAGGCGTGTCAGGCCGCGATCAGCGGGCCGTCATGAAGACGTCCTCGGCGCTGCTGAAGCTGCTGTATCCTGATGGCCGACTCAACGACGAGGAGTTGGAGGAACTGCTGATGCTGTCCTGCGAGCTTCGACAGCGCGTGCGTGACCAGCTGCATCTAATCTCGCCCGGCGAATACGAAAAGGTTGCACTCGGAGTCCAGATAGTAAGCTCTGGCAAAGTCATCAACCCGAGCTTACCGGACAGCCAGCGCGTGCAGCGCATTTCCCTGCCGGAAAAACCCACGGTCGGCGAAGTCCTAGGCCTGGCGGTGTGCGGGGACCACGGCGCAATCCTGAGGTTCGAGATGCAGGCCACGAAGGGTTCAGGCCGCATCGTTCCGCTGGGTTCTATCCAGAAAGTGATGCGCGAGAGCATAGAAGCCGCCGCGCAGTATGTTAAGGCCAAGCACGAGGAACTGGGTATCACCGCCGAGTGGCGGCAGAGTTTTGACGTGGCCATCCTGGCGGCGTTCATGGGAGTACCTAAGGAAGGCCCTTCGGCGGGCATTGCGCTGGTCGTCGGAATCATCTCCGCCTTGAAGGGGCTGCCGGTGCGTAACGACCTAGCCATGACAGGCGAGATTACGATTCTGGGTAAGGTACTTCCAGTTGGTGGAATTCAACAGAAGTTGCGTGCTGCCTTTGAGGCAGGCGTGAAGGAAGTCATCATCCCTGCTGAGAACCTGTCCGAGGCGCAGACACTGCCCGCATCTATCACCCAGAATCTCAAGATCACCACCGTCACGAGCGTGGCGGAAGCGATCAAATTGGTGCTGCTTCCATCGAACAAATAGAAGCGAGGAACTTTGTCCATCAAAAAGCCAACAACAACCATCAACCAACGCCTAAAGCTCTCAACTCATAGTGCTAGAAAGGTTCCGACTCACGTCTCACCCGACGCGATGGCGATCACCAAGCGTTCTCTTTGGACTGCCAGTGAAACTGCCAGTGAAAGTAGTGCCAGGGTAGTGAATGGGTAGTGGCCGATTAGGCCAAATCCGGCTTGATTCCCGAGGAAAACAGGCGATTTTAGGCCTGTTCCCACTCGGGGACTCAGTCCGATTCCGACCCTCGCCTCCATCTCTTAACCGTTGTAGTTGAGAGACTTAGAAAATCGGCAGGCCCGAGTTCCAGTGGATTCTTCAGTGATTGGGCGTACCCAGTCACCCGTCGGGGACTATCCCGACGGTATCCTCCTGAAAGCGGCTAAGGGGTTCGGTTTCGGTAGCTTCATGCTCGTCCCCACGAAACGAGCCATGAAAAACCGCTACCGCATATTCCGCCGCAGTTGGGGTACCTACTACTACGAGGACTTGGAGACCAAGACCCAGGAATCCCTCAAAACCCGTGACAAGGCACAGGCCCATCGACTGGTTGCCGCACTGAATGAGACCTCTGTCTCCCCCGCGTTCAGCCTCCACCTTGCTCGCGTTTATTGGAAGGCGGGCGATCCTGCCGCCGCCACTCGAACTTGGCAGGTGGTGATGGAGGAAATTCCGAAGCTGAAGCACGGCGAAACCCGCCATCGATGGGAAATCGCTATTCGCGATTCCGCCTTTGACTCCTTGCGGAAGAGGGTCCTGCTTGAGACCCAGGCCGAGCACTTCCTGCGTGCTTTGGAGCAAGGATCAGTCTCCACCAACATCTACCTGCGACGCATCCACAATTTCGCGATGGACATGGGCTGGCTCCCGTGGCCGGTGTTGCCAAAGAAGCGATGGCCCGCGTTCCGCTTCAAGGAAAAGCGGGGCATCACCCGGGCAGAACACGACGCCATTGTGGAACGTGAGACGAATCCGGAGCGGTTGGATTTTTACCAACTCGCCTGGCATCTCGGTGCCGCCCAATCGGATATTGCCTTTCTGGACGCTGGGGACATCGATTGGGAATCCCGTGTTCTGTCCTTTGCACGTCGAAAGACGGGTTCCATCGCCATGATGCGTTTCGAGGAAGACGTGGCGGAGATACTCCGCCGACGTCCGGCATCAGGTCCACTCTTCCCGTACCTCAGAACCGTGCGGGCTGGCGACCGTGCGACGGAGTTTAAACAGCGTTGCGATGGTCTTGGTATCAAAGGCGTGACACTGCATTCCTATCGCTACGCCTGGGCGGAGCGCGCGAAGACTGCGGGTTATCCAGAACGCTTCGCACAACAGGCACTCGGTCACAACAGTAAGGCCGTTCATCGAGCTTATGCCCGCAAGGCGCTGGTGGAGCTCCCTGCCCTGAGCGAGTTCGAAGCGCAACGGGCCATGTTCACCCAGGCCGCCAAGGCGAAGGCAACTGGGACACAGCCAAACGTATCCGGCGGCGTGCAGCCGGGCTAAAAACCAGAACGACCGGTTTGCCATGCCGCTTCAGCGGCTGGCAACATCGGCATCCACGAGGCGGGCAATTGAGAAGCCCGCCTCGAATTTGGAAACATGAATTGCGGAGTAAGCCGGGGCGTGACGCTTGGGGTGCCGCGAGCCGCGAGGCTCTGTCTCGGTTCATCCGGGACAAAACTTGCCCAGAGGAGAGAATTCGACGAGGGACGATTTGGCGGATTGTGATTCATCGAACGGGTTCGCCGGTGGCCCGGCATAACGGGCCACCGTGAGGAATCAAAGTCCGCCATCTTCGGCGAATGAATGGAATCCGCTATCAGTGACGATGATGTGGTCATGAAACTTGATCCCCAAAAGCGTCGCAGCTTCTTTGAGCCGGGCGGTTATTTTGCGATCGTCTTCGCTCGGCGTCAGATCACCTGATGGGTGGTTGTGCGATACGATCAGGGCAACCGCTCCCACCAAAACGGAGCCTTGAAAAACCTCTCGAGGATGAGTCGGACATGAGTTTGCCGTCCCAGTTGCTACCACCGAATAACTGATCACCTGGTTGGCACCGTCCAGATGAAGCACCACAAAGTGTTCCCGCGAATTATCGGGCAACACTTTTCGGATAAACTCCGCTGCCGTGCTTGGGCTTCGCATGGCTGCTGGGGAGCGTCGGGGGCCTCGATAAACCGCCCGGACCTCCCGCACAAAAGTAGTCCTCGTGATGACGTTTCCGCCGAGGCATTGGTTTTCGACGATTGGTAGGGTTGGCGACATTGCATATTCCATAGCATTTCCTTTTGAAGTGCCTCCCTATCCTCAAGACTGTTTTCTCGAAGGAGGGGGAGGAGTTTATATTCCTCCCCTGTGGAGGAACTCCTCCCCCTCCGTCGAAAAAATGTCCTCTTCGACAGCCCGCTTGACGGGCTGA
>CAITXU010000260.1 GCA_903896505.1 uncultured Verrucomicrobiota bacterium
CAACCAATGGGATCATGATCTCAGGCTTGGCCTTGACCTTGGCCTTTTGGGCATCTGCTGCGGCCTCGAAAACGGCGCGGGCCTGCATGGCGGTGATTTCCGGATAGCGGATGCCGAGGCGGCAGCCGCGGAATCCGAGCATCGGATTGAACTCATGGAGTTCGTGGACCCGTTGCATGATCTTCTCGACCGGAATTTTGAGTTTATTGGCCAGGTCGAGTTGCTGCTCCTTGGAGTGGGGAAGGAACTCGTGCAAGGGAGGATCCAGGAACCGGATGGTGGCCGGATGTCCTTCGAGAGCCTTGAAGATTCCGAGGAAATCTGCCCGTTGATAGGGCAGGAGCTTGGCCAGGGCCTTTTCGCGGTCCGCCAGGTTGTCGGCGAGGATCATCTCGCGCATGGCATCGATTCGGTCGCCTTCGAAGAACATGTGTTCGGTCCGGGTCAGGCCAATGCCGGTAGCGCCGAACGCAATGGCGATCTTCGTTTGCTCCGGCGTGTCAGCGTTGGTTCGCACGCTCATCCGGGTGGCTTGCGAGCACCACTTCATCAACTGAACGAAGTTCTTGTAGGTGCCGCCCTTCTGGGCCTCTTTGTCGCCATGGAGAAGTCCTTGGAGGACTTCCGCCGGAGCGGTCTTCAGTTCGCCGGCGTAAACTGTTCCACTGGTGCCGTCGATGGAGAGGAAGTCACCTTCCTTATAGACGGTCTTGGCCACGGTCAGCGTCCGGGTTTCATAGTCCACGTGCAGTGCTGCCGCACCGCAGACGCAGACCTTGCCCATCTGACGAGCGACCAGTGCCGCATGGGAGCTGACGCCACCGCGGGCGGTGAGAATACCTTCGGCGGCGATCATTCCGCGGAGGTCTTCCGGTGAGGTCTCGACGCGAACCAACAGGACTTTTTCACCCTTGGCGGCGGCTTCGACCGCACGGTCTGCGTTGAAGTAGATTTTGCCGGTGGCCGCACCAGGACCTGCGGGAAGACCGGTGGCGATGACCGGGGCCTTGGAGACGGCGGTTCGGTCAAAAATGGGCGCCAGCACCTGGTCCAACTGGTCCGCCGGAACGCGGGTGACGGCGGTTTCCCAATCGATCAGCTTCTCTTTGACCATCTCGGCCGCGATGCGGACTGCGGCGACACCCGTGCGTTTGCCGTTACGGGTCTGGAGCATGAACACCTGGCGGTCTTGAATGGTGAATTCAAAGTCCTGCATGTCGGTGAAATGCTTCTCCAGGTTGCCCCGGATGGTTTCCAGCTCCTTGTAGGCAGCGGGCATGACCTTCTTGAGCTCGGCAACGGGTTGCGGAGTGCGAACACCGGCCACCACATCTTCGCCCTGAGCGTTCATGAGGAACTCCCCGTAGAACACCTTTTCGCCTGTGGCGGGATCACGCGTGAAGGCAACGCCGGACCCGGACTCTTCGCCGGTATTTCCGAACACCATGGCCTGAACGTTGACGGCAGTGCCCCATTCGGCGGGGATGTTGTATTTGCGGCGATAGACGATGGCGCGGTCGTTCATCCATGAACCGAACACGGCACCAACGGCCCCTTTGAGCTGTTCCCAAGGATTGGTTGGGAAAGCCTTGCCGGTCCGTTCCTTGACCAAGGCCTTGAAGCGGCTGACCAGTTCCTTCAGGTCGTCCGTGGACAGTTCAGTGTCTTCAATTTCAGCGTTGTGATGGCGCTCATGCTTGAGGGTCTCGATGACCGTTTCAAACGGCTCGTGGTCTTCACCGGGGCGCTTTTGCACCCCGAGAACCACGTCGCCATACATCTGGATGAAGCGGCGGTAGCAATCCCAGGCCAGGCGTGGGTTATTGGTCGCCTTCTCGAGGGCCTGCACCGCGTCGTCGTTCAGGCCGAGATTCAAAATGGTGTCCATCATGCCGGGCATCGAATCCCGCGCACCAGACCGGACCGCAACGAGCAGCGGCAATGAATTCTTGTCGCCAAATTTTGTCCCCATGCCCTTCTCCAGGTGAGCGATGCCTTGCTCGATCTGTCCTTGAAGTTCAGCGGGATAGGCCCGCTTGTTGGCGTAGTAATAGGTGCAAACCTCGGTGGTGATGGTGAAGCCCGGAGGAACCGGGAGTCCAATGCGTGCCATCTCCGCGAGGTTGGCGCCCTTGCCGCCCAACAAATCCCGCATGGTGCCATTCCCGTCGGATTTCTTATTGCCGAAGAGATAAACGTACTTTGTGCCTTTAGTTGCTTTTGCCATAAATTGTCGCTCGCCGTTTCGCATTAGAGGACCGTGGAAGGTGTTCCGCCACGATGTCGCCGCGCTTAAAACGTCGGAAATCGGAAGGCATAGCTTAGCGAGGTGCTGGATCGCGTCAACGCGGGAAACGCGACGGATGTGTTTGAATCATCGAAATCGATGTCACACACGGGGGGGACGACGGTGAAATGCGTTGGCCATGGTCACGTTTTGCTTCACCCTTGGTTCCCCATGGAGCTGGAGAAGGCAGCCATCGAACGGGCCGTACAATTGGCCCTGAGAGAAGATGTCGGCCTGGGGGATGCCACCACCTTGGCGTGTGTGCCGTCCAAGGTACGCTCGGTTGCGTGCATCCGAGCGCGAGAATCGCTAGTGGTTGCCGGACTGGAGTTTGCAGAGACCGCATTTCGGGCTAGTTCCTCGTCTCTTCAGCTCGAACGGCTCGTTCTCGAAGGAACTCGAGTCGAACCTGGAACTGCCATTCTCCAAATTGCGGGACCGTCGCGTGGACTTTTGACCGGCGAACGCGTCGCCCTCAATTATCTACAGCGGCTCAGCGGAATCGCCACGCTGACCGACGCATTTGTCCAACGACTGCAGGGAACGCGGGCTGTTTTGCTCGATACCCGGAAAACGACGCCGGGTTGGCGGCAGTGGGAGAAGTACGCGGTCCAATGTGGGGGAGGAACCAACCACCGGTTCGGTCTCGCTGACTTGGTGCTCATCAAGGACAACCATCTCGCGGCGCTGAAGGGCCAGCGGCCCAACCCCGTGGCCGTTGCCGTTCAACGTGCCCGTCAGTATTTCCCTGGTCTTCGCATTGAGGTCGAGGCAGACCGCCTGGAGCAGGTTCGATGGGCCGTAGAGGCCGGTGCGGACATTGTTCTGCTGGATAATTTTTCGCTGTCCGAATTGGCGGAAGCTGTGGTCTGGATAGGGGGACGAGCCCGGACCGAGGCCAGTGGCGGTGTCCGCCTGGATACGGTTCGCGCCATTGCCGAAACCGGCGTCGATTTCATTTCTGTCGGTGCATTGACACATTCAGCCCGGTCGGTGGACCTGGGACTCGACTTTGTTGAAGTGAATGAACCCTTTTCCTGATGCGACGACCTTCCCCGATTTCAACGCCGATTGCGCTGTCGCCGTCCGCCGTGCCGCATCCCGATGCACGAATTCTTGCAGCACTTCGAGCTTCGGGTGAGACAGGGGCTTCTGGCGCGGACCTCGCCAAGCAATTGAAGGTGAGTCGCGCCGCGATATGGGCCCGCATTGAAGACTTGCGGCGGGCCGGCTATGACATCGTGGCCAGTCCCCATCATGGCTATGTTCTCCGGGCGACACCGGATGTCCTTCATGCAGATGATATTCTCTCCCGACTCGATGAACCACGGTTGATTGCGCGCGAGGTTCAGGTTTTTCAGGAAACTTCATCCACCAACGAGATCGTCGACCGATTGGCTCGTGACGGGGTTCCAGAGGGGGTGGTGGTCTTTGCCGAGGCTCAGACGGCGGGGCGTGGTCGCCTGGGGCGACGTTGGTTCTCACCCCCGGGACGCGGCCTTTGGTTTTCTGTCCTGCTCCGTCCGCCCCTGCGCCCTCAGGCGGCGACGCAATTGACGGTGATTTCTGCCGTCGCGGTGGCCCGTGGTATTGAGCGTGAAACCGGTCTTCATCCCGGGATCAAATGGCCCAATGACATCGTGTTTGGCGAACGCAAGTGCGGCGGAATTCTGCTCGAACTGGGTGCCGAGCTGGACCACATCCGGCATGTGGTGTTGGGGATCGGCATTGACGTCAATGTCGCAGCGGGAGAGTTCCCTGCGGAGATTCAGGAAACGGCGACTTCGCTGAGCGAACAGGCTGGACGGCCACTCGACCGGACCGCATTGGCGGTGGCCATCCTGCGTGAATTGGAAGCGGCCTACGCCCGGCTGCGCCGGGGAGATTTTCACGAGGTTTCCGATGAATGGGTGCGACGCTGTACCACTTTGGGACGGGGGGTGCGGATTCAAATGGGTGGACGGCTGATCATCGGCACCGCCGAGGCACTGGATGAAGAGGGGGCTCTGCTGGTCCGCACGCCTCATGGGCGGCTGGAGCGGATCGTTGGTGGGGATGTCACTCTTGAAAAACGGTCGACAGACCAGCCACTTTCCGTCCCGTGATTCTGTTGTGTGATGTCGGCAATACCCATGCCCATATCGGGCTTGGTAACCGTCGTCGGGTCCTGGCCAGTCTGGATTTGGAGACCAAGAATCTGGCATCGTCCGAGGCAAAGGACCGGTTAAGTGCTCTCGTGGCGGGGCAACCGCTGGAGGGCGCCTGCTTTTGCTCAGTCGTTCCTGCGGTGGTTCCCCAGGTGTTGAAGCTCCTGGCGGGGGTGACCCGTGGACATGTCGTGCCATTGACGTTCCAGACGGTCGTGGGCGTTGGTATCCGATATCCCAAGCCCGAAACCATCGGGCAGGACCGGTTGGCGAACGCCGTCGCGGTTCGCAGCCTTTATGGAGCCCCGTCCGTGGTGGTCGATTTTGGAACGGCGGTGACCTTTGATGTGGTCGACGAAAGGGGTGATTATGTGGGGGGTGTGATTGCCCCGGGCCTCGCGGCGCTAACGGATTATCTTCACGAAAAGACCGCGCTGCTGCCCAAAATCAAAATTCGTGAACCTCGCCGGGTGATTGGGAAAAGCACCGAGGAGGCAATGCTGGCGGGTGCCGTCTACGGTTACCGGGGACTGGTCCGGGAAATACTGAGCCAGCTCACCACGGCGGTCGGACGACCGCTCCCAGTGGTGGCCACAGGGGGATACGCCCAATTGATTGCCCAAAAAATGCCGGAAATCACGTCCGTCCGCCCCAATTTGACCCTCGAAGGACTGAGGTTGACGTGGCTTGCGAACCGGGCGACGACTTGAGCTTGGTTATCGTGATGGCTGTTGCGACAGTCTCCTGCTGAGGCGCAGTGGTCTAAAACACGCATCTCCTCAGTAGCATGAGTCTGCCCTTGGGTGCACGACTTGCGGGCAATCCATTGCCCCGATACATTGCTGAAAGAACGAGCAAAACTCGCAGGTGGAACTCCTCCATGGAAATTACCCTCCAAATACCGGAGAAGCTCGGAATCTTGCTTCCCAAACGCGATGTCATGTCGCGCGAACTTCTAGAGGCCTACGCCGCAGATGCCTACCGTAATGAAAAGTTGACCCGTTACGAAGTGGGTCAACTCTTGGGTTTGGACCGATGGCAGGCGGAGGAATTTCTGGTCCGCCACCAAGCCCAGCGACCGTTTGGATTCGATGACATGGTCCTTGAAAGGTCGTCGCCCCAGCCTGGATGAACTTGGTCGTAGCAGATGCCGGGCCTCTTCGATATTTGGTCGTCATTGACTCGATCCATGTTCTTCCAAGGTTGTTTCCCAGAATTTTAGTACCGCCAGCGGTCGTCGCAGAGCTTCGACACCCTCACGCCCCCGAGACTGTTCGACGTTGGGGGGAGTCTCTCCCCTCTTGGATACAAGTCCAGAGGCCGGATTTCACTCACGAACCTCGGCGGCTGGATGCTGGTGAATCAGAGGCCATCGGATTGGCGCTTCAACTGGGTGCTTCGCTGGTACTGCTCGACGAGCGCGAAGCCCGAAGGGAGGCCGTTGGGTTGGGATTGGCGGTTGCCGGAACGGTCGGAATTCTGGAACGGGCGGAATTCTGGAACGGGCGGCCGAAATCGGATTGTTGGACCTAGAAGCTGCGTTCGTCCGGTTGACAGCCACCAATTATCGCATCGATCCGAGCTACTTGGAAGAGTCCCTGAGAAGGGTAAAAAGCCGCCTTCGGTGTCCAAAAACTTGAAAAGCCAAGGACCCCGCCCAGTACTCACCCACTCCGAAAAAATTGGCTCCAGAGGCAGGGCTCGAACCTGCAACCCCACGGTTAACAGCCGCGTGCTCTACCATTGAGCTACTCTGGAACCCAGAAACAGGAGGCGGAAAGTAGCGGGGGGCTTGCCTGCCCGTCAAAGGCTTTTTGTCACCAATTTGGTTTTCACTCGGGTTGATCGGAAATCGAGGGGAATTCGCCGGCAATTGGAGGAGAAGACCAAAAACTCGGCGGCAACCACCTGGGAGTGAAACCGCGTCCAGGTGCCGCCGTCATCCTTCGCCTACGCCTCCCTCCATCGCTGCGCGATGGGCAGTCTTCGACCCACTCCGAAAGCCTTGGTGGTCACTTTCAATCCGGGGGCGGCCTGACGGCGCTTGTACTCGGTCTGATCGATCAGACGCACCACCCGCTTCACGACCGCCGGTTCAAAACCTTGGGCAATTAGGGCATCGACACCGTTCCCATGGACCACGTAACCATCCAGGATGGCGTCCAAGACTTCATACGGTGGCAGGCTGTCCTGGTCGGTCTGATTGGGGCGAAGTTCGGCGCTGGGTGCCTTGGTGATGCTGGCTTCCGGAATCAGCGGATGTCCGAGTCGTGCCACCGCATCGTCGTTAATCCAGCGGGCAAGCCGATACACGGTGGTTTTGGGAAGGTCGCTGATGACTGCCAGACCTCCGCACATGTCCCCGTACAAGGTGCAGTATCCGACCGCCAGCTCCGATTTATTGCCGGTGGTCAGCAACAGGGAGCCAAACTTGTTGGACATCGCCATCAGCAGGACGCCGCGCAATCGGGCCTGCAGGTTCTCCTCCGTGGTATCTTCGCTCCGGCCTGAAAAAAACCTCGCCAATTCGGCTTTGACCGCGGCAAAGGGAGATTGAATCGGGATGGTATCGAATTGGATTCCGAGATTCCGCGCCAGTTCCTCGGCGTCTGTCCGGCTACCGGTGGAACTGAACTCGGAGGGGAGCGCCACTCCCCGAACCTGGCCGGGACCCAGCGCCGCCACGGCAAGGCAGGCCACCACCGCAGAGTCAATCCCGCCGCTCAAGCCAAGGACCGCCGACTTGAAGCCACACTTGGTCAGATAATCCCGGGTTCCCAATACAAGGGCGTGATGGATGGCGGCTTCAGCCGGAAGCGGGAGGGGCGACATGCCGCCCGGTGTGGACGTATCGATGACCCGGATTTCTTCCGCAAAGGCTGCTCCGTGCAACAACTGTCCCCCTTGGGCGTTGAACGCGAGGCTTTGGCCGTCAAAGACCAGTTCGTCGTTTCCACCGACAAGATTGCAATAGACCGTGGGCACCCGGTGTTTGACCGACAAACTCCGCAACATCTCCCGTCGGGTCAGGTCCTTGCCCAAATGCCAGGGCGAGGCACTCAAGTTCAATAAAATATCAATGCCGAGCTCTGCCAGGTGGGCGACAGGGTCCGGTCGATAGCGGCGTTCCGGCCAGAAATCTTCGTCATTCCAAACATCCTCGCAAATTGTAATCCCCAGGCGGGTGCCGCGAAACAGGACCGGATGATTCTCGAGTGCGGGCTCGAAATAACGATCTTCGTCGAAGACGTCGTAGGTGGGTAGGAGTGATTTGGCGCGAATTTCCTCAATGCGTCCGTCGGCCAAAAGTGCCGCGGCATTGGAATGGTCCCGACCCGGCTGTTCGCGTTGTTCGCCCACGAAACCAACCAGGAGCCCTGTTGGCCCTGTTTCGGAGGCCAATCGACGCAGCGCCTCCAGATTCGCCTGAACAAAGTTCCGCCGAAGCAGGAGGTCCCGTGGAGGATAGCCCGTCAGGGAGAGCTCGGGGCAAATCACCAAATCGGCGGAAGCGTCCACGCCCCGGCGATAGGCCTCCCGGATTTTTTGCTCGTTTCCGGCGATATCCCCGACCGTGGTATTGATTTGAGCGACAGCGATGCGCATGGCAGCGGATGGCTAGCGAATGCGAGCACGCCCGGCAAAGCTGGCGGCCAGGGTCCCCTGCGGGGTGCGGACAACAGCCCCGACATTGACTCCATGACGGGAAAACCAATCGGGAGCCGTCTCAAGGACGTACTGAATATCGGTGTTTTTTGAGGAGACTGGCGTCTCATCCATTGCCTTGAGGGTGATGATTTCTTGAATCACACCCTCCGTATTGATGTAGGCCGCAGCGATTTCAAAGGGGACATTCTTCATGTAGAAGGACCGGGGCTGGCCTTCACCGAAGGCAAAGAACATGGTTTCCTCGGGACCAATCCCCTTCCGATGCATGAGTCCCGTGGACACCTCCCGAATCGTGGTGCAAAGCTCGGCGTCAGTTTCGGCTGGTCCAACCTGGAGTCGCACCTGGACCAGATTGGTCTGCGGAAGGTCCTGATAATAGTGGGGGGCTCCGACGTTGGCCGGGGCAGTGGTCTCCGGCGTCGACGAAGGTGTAGCGACGCTGGTCGGCGAGGTTGTCCCGGAGGGATTGCAGCCCGCCAGCCACACCGCCCCGAGTCCAAGAACGAGCACCACGAATCGTTTCATGGGTGGAAGGTTCGGACGATTTACGCCAAAGTGCAATGAAACGACGCCATGCTTTCCGGGGGGCGATGCTCACTCCCGATCGATCAGCGCGAATCACGGACGGCAGCTACCAGCTGCAGGCTAAGGACGTCGCCCATCCCGGGAACGCGGACATCTCGTCAGCACGACGGTCTCAACCGGTGCCGATGGCCACATCTCCCAGTTTCTCCCCATCTGCGTCCATCGGTGCCGCCTGCGGACAATTCTTCTTCCCAGGTAACCCGACGGAACGCGGCACGGCGCAGCCGACAGGAAACTCGGCCAAACGGCAGAATCCCACCCGTGGCGCTTCGGGGTCAGGCCGGATATAACTTGCGAGGCGGACGTGGTACGGACCGCCGCGGCTCGACAGGAGCCTCGCCCTACCGATGTGACTGTGATTCATTGGGTTGCAGACGAATCAACCGTTGAGGTCAAAAGCCGTTATTTGGAAGCCAAGAATGTCCGCGCTACGACCAGTGGCCCCGCTGCAAACGATGAAGCGCTGCCGAGCTGCAGCGGTTTGATTCCCTTTCGATGGGTCCCGTGCCCCGATTTCTCTTAATCTGCGTTCATCGGCGTCATCTGCGGACAATTCTTCTTCATGATAACCCAATGACATTCGTGAATCAGCGGAAGGATGCCACGGGCCTTCAGCCCTGAAATTTCAGATTTGTCCCCACCTGGGCCGTCGGCCTCAGGCTGGGATGGATGCGGGCCGTTGGCCCTCCCGAAGTGCGAATCTGATCCTAGCCGACAGGAAAGTCGGACAGGAGGGTCCACGACCCAAGCACCCCAAAGATTGCCAATCTTTGGCCATTAAGATGGGGGCTTCGTGTGAAGACGAAAACGCGCAATGTTTCGCTGCCGGTCGAATTGCATGGAGAAATTCAAAAAAGAGTTCGTTCCGGCCGGTATGGTAACGCCAGCGACGTGGTCCGTGCCGGTCTCCGCGCCTTGTTGCGGGAAGAAATGGCGGACGCTTACCATCAGTTTAGAGACATTATGGCCACGCTTCCCCGCAATCCCATTACTCCCGAGATCGAACAGGACGTCGAGCGGCTTATGAAAGCAGGGCGTCGGGACGAGGCTAATCGCGAACCGTTGAATCGCGGAAAATGATTGCTGTTGTATTTGATTGCGGGGTTCTGATCTCGGCCATCGGATGGGGCGGTAACCCTCGAAGCACACCCTTACCCCGGAGGAAGGACGCCTACTTCTTCAACAGCCCCTGGCTCTTCAGCCACCCCTCGGCCAACGTTGGCCAATGGGTCACCGGCAGGTCGGTCGGACGCAAACCGTAGCCGTGGCCACCGGTTGCGTAGACGTGCGCTTCGGTCGGAACCTTGGCCTGCTTCAGCGCCCGGGTGTAGGTCAATACGTTCTCCACACGAACGGGATCATCCTCGGTCATGACCAGGAAGGTCGGAGGTGTCTCCTGACTGATGGTCAGTTCCGGGGAGACCGTAGTATCCGCCTTCTCCGGGGTCAGATAGGCCGGATAAATCAAGATGGCGAAATCGGGACGGCTGCTCAGTTTGTCGGCGGCATCCACTTCGGGATAGGTGGTCTGTCCAAAGCGGGTGCTGGCGGTCGCCGCCAGATGTCCGCCAGCCGAAAAACCAAGAATGCCGATGCGCTGGGGGTCGAGGTGCCACTCTGTGGCGTGAGACCGTACCAGCCGGATGGCCCGCTGGGCATCCTCCAGCGGGGCGGCGTGCTTTTCCCGGTCCGGACGAGCGGGAACCCGGTACTTGAGCAGCACGCCGGTCACGCCGATGGAGTTGAGCCATTCGCAGACCTCGGTTCCTTCCAAATCGAGTGCCAAAATATGGTAGCCTCCGCCGGGACACACCACGACCGAAGCACCCGTCGCCTTGGCCGCAGGGGCAGGGAAGATCGTAATGGTCGGATCACTGACATTGCCAAATCGAATCACCGATCGACCTGCCACCTTGCCATCGGAAGCCTTGGAGGTGTCCTGTTCGGCGGGAAGCGACTGGGTATCTCCCGGGGCTTTTCCCGGCCACAGGCGGATGGGCGTACCCACCTCACCTTGTGCAGAAATTCTGGCCACGAGCACCGAGGTGACCATGAGGGTGAGGAGGGGAAAGGGCTTCATGGGAGAAGTTCTGTGGGAAGTGCTAAAATCGGACTTGGAAAGCCCTACTTCCGTTTGCCGCTCCAGGTGGTGACGACCTCCTGACCATCGACGGTGGTCTTGACCGAACCCTTGAGCTCACCGTTTTCAATGGTACCGGACATTTTGTAGACCATGACCTCGCCGTTAGGGCGGTCGCGCTTGACTGTCCAACTGAAGGCATTTCCCTCCAGTTTGCCCTCTTCAATCTCCAGCCAGCGGTCCTGGCCACGGGCAAATTTGCCAGTGATTTTCGTTCCATCCTGTTTGAGAACAATGGGCGACGAAACGGGGTCTCCGTTGGGTCCGTTCATGGTACCCACCCAGTCCCCGGAAAGCACGTCGGATACGGCAGCGGCAGCCTTGGCTTCAATCCGCGTATCGCCGATCAATTTCGACAGGCGTTCCTCAATGGAATCGGCCCAAATCTGGTAGGCGCTCGGAGTCAGGTGCAGGAAATCGGGCATCAATTCCTTGGGAATCGATCCGTCATTGGCGACAAATTTAAATCCAAAGTCAGCCCAGAAAATCGATTGGTTGTCGGCGAGGCGATGGAGGGCTTGATTGACTTGAAGCAGTCGACCGCGTTGGTCATTGAACTTTTCGCCGCGGGGAAAGATGCCGATCAGCAGGACCTTGGTGTCCGGCAATTTCGAGCGGAGTGCCTTCACGATGGCGGTAACACCGTCCACGATTTCACCGGGCGAATTGTCGCCCGAATTGTTGGTCCCAATCATGACCACGGCGGCCTTGGGATGAACCCCATCGAGGTTTCCGTGTTCAAACCGCCAGAGAACGTGCTCGGTGCGATCACCTCCTATGCCGAGATTAATGGCATGACGACCCGTGTAATATCGGGACCAGACCTCTTTTCCCTCGCCCTCCCAACCCTGGGTGATGCTATCGCCGATGAAGAGGACCTGGGCTTCCGGTCCGTGGTCTTTGACCCGCTGGTTCAATTGCGCCTGACGTCCCTTCCACCACTCATCTTCCCGTGGAACGGGAACGGTGGTGGAACCGGCATAAGCGCTCCAGGCACCCAAAGCGAGAACAGCAAAAATTCGAGGCGAGATCATGGCAGGGATAGGGAAAGGAATGAGGCGGTAAGTAAGCGTCACTCTGTCGAAAATGCAAGCTTCCGAAAGCTGGTCAGAATCGCCCCCACGACCTTCCGAGCCCGGGCTTCCGCCTGATCCGACGGAGATTCCATCAGGGTGGGAATCATCAACGGATGAATGAAGAGGACCGTCGAATCGAGAAGTACTTCGGTCGCTTCGACTACATTCAGGGGCCTGAATTCACCCGCTTCGATGCCCGCCTGAATCAATTGGCGGAAGACCCTCCGGACCGCATCGCGATGCCGGGCGAGGGCCTCCGGGCGCAGATCGAAAACCCGCTGCGCCATCTGGTAGACCTCCGGGTCCTCGACCAATTTTTGGCGTCGCCTCCGATGAAGTTCGAGGAGCACCGCCTCGATGCGGGTCGAGGCTGATTCAGGGCGTGCGGCGACCTCGTCGGCAAAGGCCTGCACCTTCGCCATCCAATCATCCATGATCGCATCCAAAATCTCGTTTCGGGTGCTGAAATAGCGATAGACGTTGGCATGCGACATCCCCAAACTCCGGGCGATATCCACCACGGTGAGTTTGTCCTGGCCGTACCGCCGCAGCAAGGCGAGGGCGGTTTCAATGATTTGCCGACGCGTTTCCTCGGCACGGTCGGAGCTCATTTCGGATCGCTTAACGGAAGTTGAGCCGCTTGCCAAATGAAATGACTGACAAATGCTGTAACTTGTAAATAATGTGGTCCGTCAGTACGTCGAGTGGTTGACTGTTTTTCTGTGCCCATGAATTCCCAGCCTCCATCCACCAGCCCCCCCGGGTCTTCATTGTCGTCCATCGTTCGAGACAAGTCGGGTGGCGCGGTGGCCGCTCAACCCACCCGGAATCGATGGATGGGTTGGGTGATCTTTTTGATGGTTTTAGCGTCCGGTTATGGGGTCTGGCACGTGTGGGGACGCCGAAAGGACTCCGGTGGTGCCTCCGGTCCAGCGGCAGTGGGTGGCACCAATCGAGGGCCCATGGCCGTTCCTGTCATTTTGGGCAAGGTTCAGGAAAAGGACGTCCCCATCTATGCGGACGGGTTGGGAACGGTTCAGGCTTTTACCACGGCGACGGTTCGTGCGCGGGTGGAAGGGCTGCTGCTCAAGGTGGGTTTTAAGGAGGGTCAGGATGTTCAAGAGGGAGATGTCATTGCCCAGCTTGATCCTGAGCCTTTTCGCATTGCGGTGGCCCAGGCGGAGGCGAAGCGGGCACAGGATGAGGCTCAATTGAAAAATGCACGGGTGGATTTGGTCCGCAATCAGGGGCTGATCACCAATGCCATTGTCTCGCGCCAGGTCCTGGATACCGCGCAGGCGTTGGTCGACCAATTGTCGGCATCGGTGTTGGCGGACCAGGCGGCCATTGACAACGCCCGGGTCCAATTGGGCTATACCACGGTGCGGGCACCCATCTCGGGTCGAACCGGACTTCGACTGATGGATGCGGGTAATATGGTTCGGTCCGGGGATTCCAATGGTCTTGTGGTCATCACCCAGCTCAAGCCGATCTCGGTGGTGTTCACACTGCCGCAACCGACGTTTTCGGAGATTCAGCGGCGAACGAAAGAAGGGGAGTTGGGCGTGCTCGCGTTGGATCGCGACAACAAATCCCTCCTTGCGACCGGTCAGCTCACCGTGGTTGACAACCAGATCGACGTGACGACCGGCACCATCAAGCTCAAAGCAACCTTTCCCAATGAGGACCTGCGGCTATGGCCCGGCCAATTCGTCAATGTGCGGTTGCGACTGACCACGAAGACAAAATCGGCCGTGGTGCCGGCATCGGTGATCCAGCGGGGACCGGAAGGAGTGTTCGCGTTTGTCATCGATGAGGAGAACAAGGCTTCAATTCGGTTGGTCAAAGTCGGCCAGATGGATGATGGACAAGCGCTAATCGAAAGCGGCCTCAAACCGGGGGAAATGGTGGTGGTCGATGGACAGTATCGTCTGCAACCGGGTTCTTTGGTTCGTCCCGTCGAGGCTGGTGCTCCAGGCGCGTCCAGTGCGTGGCAAAAGGGCAGGGGTCCAGCTTCGCCGGGTGGCGTGGAAACAAACCGGAGTTCCTTCAGGTGAATATTTCAGAGCCCTTCATCCGCAGACCGGTGGCCACATCTCTGCTGATGGCCGGGGTGGTGATCATGGGCATGTTGGGATACTTCTTCCTGCCCATCTCGGCTCTCCCGCCGGTCGATTTTCCCACCATTCAGGTGACTGCCCAGTACCCGGGGGCCAGCCCGGAGGTGATGGCCTCGTTGGTGACGACGCCGCTGGAACGCCAATTTGGGCAGATCAGCGGACTGACCTTGATGACTTCGGCAAGTTCGTCTGCCAATTCCAGCATCACGCTTCAGTTTACACTCGACCGTGATTTGGATGCTGCCGCGCAGGATGTCCAGGCCGCCATCAATGCGGCTGCGGGAGTTTTGCCCCGGGCCATGCCCAATCCGCCCACCTACAGCAAGGTCAACCCGGCAGATACGCCCATCCTGACCTTGATGGCGACGTCCTCCACCTTGCCGATTGAAAAGGTCAACGACCTGGCCGACACCGTTCTGGCGCAAAAACTGAGCGAGGTAACGGGTGTGGGATTGGTCACCATTCAGGGCAAACAGAAACCGGCGGTGCGGGTGCGGATAAATCCAACGTCGCTTGCGGCTGCTGGGCTTGGGTTTGAAGACATCCGAACCGCATTGATTCAGAACAATCTGAATGCGCCCAAGGGGAGTTTCGATGGCGCACGCCAATCGTACGCCATCACCTCCAACGACCAGATGTACACGGCCGACCAATTTCGGTCGATCATCGTCGCCTATCGCGGAGGAACACCCATCCGGTTGGGGGATTTGGGGGAGATCGTTGATAACGTCGAGAACGTGCGACTGGCTGGTTGGGTCGGTGGTAAGCCCTCGGTCATCATCGATATTCAGCGGCAGCCGGGTGCCAACATCATTGAGACCGCAGACCGGGTGAAAGAATTGCTGCCCCGGTTGCGGGGGGTGTTGCCACCCAACATCCGTCTGGAAATTCTGACTGATCGAACCGAAACCATCCGGGCGTCCATCGCCGACGTTCAGTTTACCCTTCTTCTGACGGTCGCCCTGGTCGTGCTGGTCATTTTTCTTTTCCTTCGAAAGTTCTGGGCCACGGTCATTCCCAGTGTGGCCCTTCCGCTCGCGGTCATCGGCACCTTTGGGATCATGAAGCTGGCCAACTTCAGTCTCGATAACCTGTCGTTGATGGCTCTGACCATCTCGACCGGGTTCGTCGTGGATGACGCCATTGTGATGATCGAGAACATCTTTCGCTACATCGAGGCGGGAGAGCCTCCCATGGCCGCCGCGTTAAAAGGTGCCCGACAGATCGGCTTTACCGTCATTTCGCTGAGCGTGTCTCTGATTGCGGTGTTCATCCCGCTTTTGTTCATGACGGGACTTGTCGGGCGATTGTTCCGGGAATTTGCCCTGACCCTGAGCGCCGCAGTGGTGATGTCGGCGATTGTTTCCCTCACTCTGACGCCGATGATGTGCGCCCGGCTATTGCGCCCCGAGCGCCCCGAGGATCACAGTCGGTTTTATCGGGTCACCGAGGGTCTCTTTCAGGATGCATTGGCCTGGTACGAAATGGGTTTGCGGTGGGTCTTGCGAAACCAGGGGCTGACGATGGCGGTGGCGGGACTGACCGTGGTGGCGACCATCTGGCTCTACATCATCATTCCCAAGGGGCTTCTGCCCCAGCAGGACACCGGTCTCATTCTTGGAGTCACCGAGGCCGCTTCCTCGATTTCGTTCAAGGCAATGGTCACCAAACAGCGTGCGATCGCTGAAATCCTCGAGCGCGATCCGGACGTGGCCAGCGTCGCCTCGTTTGTTGGGGGCGGTACCGTCAATCCGACGGTGAGCCAGGGGCGTCTCTACCTGACCCTAAAGCCCCGCAAACAGCGGAAGGCCAATGCGGATGAAATCATGTCCCGGCTTCATACGGCGACGCGGGATGCCGAAGGAATCAACCTCTTTTTACAGGCGGCACAGGATATTCAGATCGACAGCCGGGTCAGCAGCACACAGTTTCAATATACCCTTCAGGACGCCAATGAGGCTGAGCTCAGCGAGTGGGCTCCGCGCCTGGTGGAACGACTGCGCCGACTGCCCGAGCTGGTGGACGTGGCCAGCGACCAGCAGGCGAGCGGCCTGCAAGTGGTGATCGACGTGGACCGTGAGGCCGCATCACGGCTGGGGATTCCGATGCAGGCCGTTGACGATACCTTGTACGATGCCTTTGGCCAGCGGCAGGTCTCGACCATCTTTACTCAACTGAATCAATACCGGGTGATCCTGGAGGCCGACCCTGCCTTTCAACTGACTCCGCAGGCCCTGGCAAAAACCTACGTCAAGTCATCCACCGGCGTGTCCGTTCCACTGGCGTCGTTCGCCTCGATTCGCACGGTGTCCGCACCATTGACGGTGTCGCATGAAGGTCAATTTCCGGCAGTGACCGTTTCGTTCAACCTTTCACCGTCCAGTTCCCTGGGTGCCGCCGTTGAGGCCATCCAGAAGGCGCAATTGGAGCTGGCTATGCCGGATACGGTGTCCACCACCTTCTCGGGAACGGCTGCGGAATTCCGGTCTTCGCTGAGGAATGAACCGTATCTCATTCTGGCCGCCATCGTCGTCATCTACATAGTCCTGGGCGTCCTCTACGAGAGTTACCTCCACCCACTCACCATTCTTTCGAGTCTTCCCTCCGCCGGTGTGGGTGCGCTGTTGGCCCTATTGGCCTTTGGTCAGGACCTTTCTCTGATCGCACTGATTGGCATCATCCTGCTGATTGGAATCGTGAAGAAGAACGCCATCATGATGATCGACTTTGCTCTGGAGGCGGAACGGGTGGAGGGGCTGCAGCCCGAGGAGTCTATTTATCAGGCATGCCGCTTGCGCTTTCGGCCCATCATGATGACCACCATGGCTGCGCTCCTGGGAGCGCTGCCGCTGGCGTTTGAGCAGGGGACCGGCTCGGAACTGCGTCGACCCCTGGGTATCGCCATTGTCGGCGGGCTCCTCGTTTCCCAATTCCTCACCCTCTACACGACGCCCGTAATCTACCTCTGGATGGACCGCTTTGGCCGATGGGTGCAATCGGCGGTTCAGGGAGGAACCGCTGCTGAACCGGTTCCCCGGCCCACCGTGCCATGAATGTTTCCGGTCCGTTCATTCGCCGCCCGATCGGGACCTCGCTGCTGGCCTTGGGGCTGATGTTGCTGGGGGTGGTCGCCTACCGCTTTTTGCCCGTGGCACCGGTGCCGAGGGTGGATTTTCCTGCCATCTCGGTCTTTGCCGGCCTCCCCGGGGCGGACCCGGCCACAGTGGCCTCATCGCTGGCGGCCCCACTCGAGCGGCGGTTGGGGCAAATAGCCGGGATCACCGAGATGACCTCCATCAGCACTCCGGGTGGCTGCAGCGTCAATCTCCAGTTTGACCTGAACCGGAACGTGGACGGTGCCGCCCGCGACGTACAGCAGGCCATCACCGCCTCATTGTCGGATTTGCCGGTCAATCTCCCCGGTCCGCCCACCTATCGGAAAATGAACCCGGCAGATGCCCCCATTCTGATTCTGGCGATGGTTTCGCAGACGATGGGCGGTGCCGAGGTGTTTGAGTACGCCGATTCGCTGGTGGGACAGCGGCTCAGCCAGGTCCCCGGTGTCAGTCAGGTTCTGATCAACGGAGCTGAGAAGTCAGCGGTTCGCATACAGATGGACCCCTCGGCTCTGGCAACCACGGGCATAGGAATGGAAGAAGTACGAAGTCTTATTGGGCAGGCGACACTGCATGCCCCCATCGGTGGTTTTGATGGCGAGTCCCGTTCCTACACTTTGGCCGTCAACGACCAGCTTTCGAGTGCCGATAAATATCGCTCGTTGATTCTGACCCAACGCCAGGGTGTTCCCTTGCGCCTCGATGCCGTGGGGCGGGTTGTGGAAGGCGTCGAGAATGAACGACTGGCCGGCTGGGCCGGAACCAACCGGGCAGTTCTGTTAATCGTTCAGAAACAAGCCGGAGCCAATGTCATTGAAACCGTTGATCAAATCCGGGCGGCATTGCCCCAGTTGGAGCGCTGGTTGCCGCCGGCCATCAAACTGGTGGCCCTCAGCGATCGGACCGTCACCATCCGGGCCTCGGTGGATGATGTTCAGATGTCCCTGATGTTGAGCATCGCCCTGGTCATCCTGGTGATGTTCCTGTTTTTGCGCCGGTTTTGGCCCACCTTTATTGCCAGCATCACCGTGCCTCTCGCTCTCGCCGGTACTTTCGGTGCGATGTACCTCTGCGGGTACAGCCTCGACAACCTGTCACTGATGGCCATCACCATTTCGGTCGGATTCGTGGTCGATGACGCCATCGTCGTGATTGAAAATGTCGTCCGCTATCTGGAGGAAGGTTTACCGCCCCTCGAAGCGGCTCTTCGCGGCGCCCGCCAGATCGGCTTCACTGTCATTTCGATGAGCCTCTCGCTGGTGGCTGTTTTCATTCCATTGCTGTTCATGGGCGGACTCATCGGGCGCTTGTTCCATGAGTTCGCCGTCACCCTCAGCCTTGCCATTCTGATTTCGGCGGTCATTTCCCTCACGCTGACGCCCACCCTCTGTGCCCAGTTCATGAGATCAGAGGCTTCGCAGGGACCTCCAGGCTGGTTTTTGCGGGTCACCGAGGCTGGTTTTCAGTCAGTGCTCCGGGTCTATTCCGCCGGCCTTCGCTGGGTGTTGCGTCATCAACCGGTGATGCTGGTGGTGACCGTCCTGACCCTGGTGGCCACGCTGTGGATGTACAGCCGGATTCCCAAGGGACTCTTCCCGCAGCAGGACACCGGTGTGTTGTTTGGTGTCACGGAAGGTGCCCAGGATATTTCCTTTCAAGCCATGAGCCGACTTCAGGCGCAGGCGTCTCAACTGGTGCTGGCCGACCCGGCAGTGGCCACCATCGGATCGTTCATTGGTGCCGCCTCGGGCAACTCGGCGGTCAACAACGGGCGCATGTTCATCACCCTCAAGCCGTTGTCCGAGCGCAAGGTCAGCGCCGATCAGGTCATTCAGCGCCTGCGACCCAAACTCGGTTCCATCCCCGGATTCTCCATCTTCATTCAGGCGGCCCAGGATATCCGGATGGGCGCTCGTTTCAGCAAGGCGCAGTATCAATACACCCTGCAGTCGCCGGATTTGGAGGAGGAGACCTATTGGGCTTCTCAATTGCTGGACCGCTTCCAGAAGATGCCGGAGCTCAAGGACGTTGGGACCGATCTTCAGACGCGTGGACTCCAGGTGGCTGTGACGGTCAACCGGGATGCCTGCGCCCGACTCGGCGTTTCACCGCTGGAGGTCGACAACGTCCTCTACGATGCTTTTGGTCAGCGACAGGTGGCGATTCTCTACGAGCGCTACAATCAGCACCGGGTGATTCTTGAAATTGACCCACGGCTCCAGTCCGACCCTGCCGCCCTCGACAAATTGTTTCTTAAATCGAGTTCCGGTACTTCCGTTCCGTTGTCCTCGGTGGCCACGTTTCGCAGGGACAAATCGACTCTCTCGGTCAATCACCAGGGGCAATTCCCTGCTGTCACCCTCTCGTTCAATCTGGCCCCGGGCGTCTCGTTGGGCACCGCCACCGAATTGATCGACGCTGCGGCCGCCGAGATGCGGATGCCGGAGCGGGTCCAGGGAAGTTTTCAGGGAACCGCACAGGTCTTCCGGTCGTCGCTCAGCTCCACCCCTTTCCTCACTCTCGCCGCGCTGGTGACCGTCTATGTGGTGTTGGGAATGCTCTACGAAAGCCTGATTCACCCGCTGACCATTTTGTCCACGCTCCCATCGGCGGGACTCGGCGCGCTACTGGCATTGATGGCGGCCGGACTCGATCTGTCGGTGGTTTCCTTTATCGGCATCATCCTGCTGATGGGGATCGTGAAAAAGAACGCCATCATGATGATCGATTTCGCCCTCGAGGCCGAACGGACGGAGGGACTCAGCCCGGAGGATGCGGTCTACAAGGCTTGCGTCATCCGGTTCCGTCCCATCCTGATGACCACCATGGCAGCGTTGTTTGGAGCCATCCCTCTGGCCATCGGGACGGGGACAGGCTCGGAATTCCGTCAACCGTTGGGCGTGGCGGTGGTCGGAGGTTTGATTTTGTCCCAGGTCCTTACTTTGTATACGACACCGGTCATCTACCTGGCCTTTGAGCACCTGCGCATCTGGGTTCAGTCGATCAAAGCGCGACGAGCCGCATCCAAATCCGCCGTTTGCGTCGACGGAAAGCCGTCGTCCATCTAGCGGAAGCGTTGTTAGCGTCGTTTCCGGCGTTTCGCTTGCCCGGGAGCCCGGGCGTCTCGCCCGGATGTGGAAGCGGCTTCCCGCCGATTCCCCGTAGACGCCGTTCGTCAGACGGAGCTTATCCGTCGCGGGTCTCCATACCGTTGGATGATGACCGTCGTTTCGCTGGCGGCTGTCGCCGGTTCCCGAAGTCCTGGTCCCACCGATCTGCCCGATGACGGGCTTCAGCCGAGGAAAGTATGCGCCGCGTGACGGACGGCTACGACTTGCTTTCGAGCCCGGCAGACCTGGAGGTCTGCGGAACGGCAG
>CAITXU010000261.1 GCA_903896505.1 uncultured Verrucomicrobiota bacterium
CAAAAGGGCAACATCCACAGTTCCCAAACCGGAAATCTGCTATCGGGGGCTCCCTTGGCTTCGGGCGGCGATATCCGGTCGGGAACCAGCGTTGACCAATGGATTGCCCAGCAGTACGGGCGTTCGACCAAAGTCCCAAGCCTGGTGCTCGGCTGCGAGAAGTCGAACCCGTCGGTTCACAAGAACTACTCCATGATTTACAGCTCCCATATTTCGTGGAGCTCGCCGACCACCCCCACCCCGCTGGAAATTTACCCGGCGCTGGCGTTCGATCGGATGTTCAAGGACGGGGCCAGCCGGGGTGACAAGAGCGTCCTGGATGCAGTGCTGGCGGATGCGACCGACCTGCGACGACGCATCAGCAACCCGGACCAACGCAAACTTGATGAGTATCTCGACTCCGTTCGGGACGTGGAACTGCGCATCGAAGGAGCGGGACGGAAGGGGGAATTGCAGGGCTGGCGTCCCACCCTCGAAAAGCCGAATATTCCCCGTCCCCCCGAGGGAATACCGCAGGACATCGGCGAGCACATGCGCCTGATGGCGGATTTGGTGGTGTTGGGCTTCCAGACGGACACCACGCGGATCACCACACTGAAGCTCAACAACGATCACTCATCGCTCCGCTTTCCGAATCTGGGGGTTGACTACATGATCCATCATTTGTTGTCCCATTCCGATACGGCGGACTGGCTCAAGGTCAATCAGTTCTTTGTGGAGCAAGTGGCCTATATTGCCCGCAAGCTGGACTCCATCCAGGAGGGGTCGCGGACATTGCTCGACAATACCCTGCTGATGTACTGCTCGAGCATGATGACGGGCAACCACAACAATGATGAACTGCCGGTCGTGTTGCTCGGAGGTGCCGGTGGCCGGGTGCAGGGTGGCCGGGTTCTGAACTACAGGGAAAAAGGGGAACGCCAGATGTGCCGTCTCTACCTCTCGATGCTGGACAAGATGAACCTGCATCCGAAGGAGTTCGGCGACGCCAAGGCCCCCCTCGACGAAATTTAGGCCCATCAGCGAGTGCCAGGCTACCAAATGTCACGGAAGGTAGGTTGCCAAACGCCAAAGGGATTGGCACAACCGGGGGCGAATGTCGCTACCAGTACTTACAGCGGATCAGATGCGGGCTTGGGAAGCCGCCAGTTGGGCGGTCAAGGTATCGGTGAATGCAGTCGTCGGCGTGGTTGGCGAACGTCTCGCAGCGCGGATCCGATCACTTCTGCCCAATGGAGGGCGAATTCTCCTTCTCGCCGGCAAGGGACATAATGGGGATGACGTCCGGGCGGCGGCGGCCCGCTTGAAGGCGTCCGACATCGATTTAGTCAATGTCCACGACCCCATCACTGCCATCGATCGGGTTCGTACGGGGTTGTCTCGTTCGCCAGCACTCGTCGTTGATGGACTCTTCGGCATTGGCCTTCGTGGACCACTTTCCGCCCCGTGGGTGGAACTTTTGGAACTGGTCAACGCCGCGCAATATCCGGTTCTTGCGGTGGATGTTCCGTCGGGCATCGATGCGAATACGGGAGAACCTCAGGGAGTCGCCATCGTGGCCCGATGGACCATCGCCGTGGGTGCCCCGAAAATCGGACTATTTCTGGCACCGGCAGCCCCATTTGTTGGACGTGTCGAAGTGGCCTCTGGCATTGGTCTGACCCCCCAATTCGATCCGATTGCCGGTGCCGACGCCAGTGCCAAGCTTACCTGGACGGAATCTCCAGATTTTTTGGGGTTGTATCCGACGAGACCCGTCGCCGCCCACAAGGGCGATTTTGGACATCTGGTGATCATCGCCGGGAGCCTCGGATATCACGGGGCGGCGGTTCTGGCCGCCCGCGCAGCCATCCGCGCTCGTCCCGGGTTGATTACGGTAATCACCTCGCCCGAGACCTATCTGCCCGTGGCTTCTCAGCTGACCGGGGTGATGGTCTCCCCGTGGAATGAGTCCACTGGCTTCCCCGACAACGCCACCGCCGTGTTGGTCGGACCCGGACTGGCGGCCAATAACGTCCCTCATTGGCTGCGAGACCGGATTCAAGAGGGTTGGGGCGCGTCACCGCTGACTTGGATTGCGGACGCCTCCGCCCTCGACTGGCTGCGTGAGGTGAAACCGAATGGATCGGCACAACGGGTCTGGACACCGCATCCCGGTGAGGCGGGTCGGTTGCTCGGTATTTCGGCGCGCGACGTTCAGTTGGATCGTATCGGGGCTTCCCGGCGGCTCGCCCAGGGCATCTGGACTCTTCTGAAAGGGCATCAGACGTTGGTGGCGAGTCCCGCCGGAGAGGTCCACATCAACTCGAGTGGAAATGCAGGACTGGCTCAGGGTGGGACCGGCGATGTTCTGGCGGGATTTGTCGGAGGCCTTCTGGCCCAGCCCGCTCTGGCGTCCAAAGTCGGAACAGCGCTTCGGTACGCGGTCTGGGACCATGGAGCCGCCGCCGACCGATTGGAACTCCTGCCCGCTCCTTGGTCACCGGACGAGCTCATTGCCCAAATGGGCCTCGCGTCGTCCGCCCATCCGGCAGATCCGCTTAATCCGCGTTAGTCGGGCGAACTGCGCCTTCCGCTTCCAGGAGTCGTAGCTTTCGCCAAAGTCCGCCGCCATAACCGCCGAGGTCGCCGTTGGCATTGGTGATACGATGGCACGGGATGAGGATGGCGATTCGGTTAAGCCCATTGGCGTGTCCCACGGCCCGGGCTCCGCCGGGAACTCCCACCTCGGTTGCCAATTGGGCATAGCTGCGTGTCTCCCCAAACGGGATTTGAAGGAGGCCATTCCAAACTCGCGTTTGAAACTCGGTGCCGGGATAAACCAGCGGGACTTCTAATTTGCCCCGTTTTCCCTCAAAGTATTCCCCTAATTCCCGGCGTGTTTGGTCGAGAATCGGGCTTTCGCCGGGGAGAAGGGGCAGTCCAAGACGCCGTTTCAGCGTATCCAATTGCGCTTCCATCATTCGACGGTCCGTGAATTCGAGCAGGCAAAGTCCCTGTTCGGTCGCCCCTGCCGCCATGGGTCCCAATGGAGTTTCCACCCAGGCCAACCGGACGTAGTCCCCGCTCCGGGCCACACCGGGAGCGGCACCCACCGCCTTGGCAAAGGCATCGCGGAACCCCGAATGAGATCCCCATCCGTGCTCAAACACAGCGTCGTCAATGGAACGTCCCCGACGCAGGTCGCCAAAAGCAGAAGCCAATCGTCGCGCACGGCAGAAGGCTTGAAACGTCAGTCCGTACGTTTTCAAAAAGTAGCGACGGACAGTGGCCGGTTCCAATCCGGTCTCCCTCAGCTCCTGGTCTCGAAGGCGTCGGCCCGGCTCTGCCTCCACCCGGGCCAACAGGGGGGCCAGCCAATCGGGCGCATTTCGCCTGGGGTCCATGGGATGACAGCGCTTGCAGGGGCGAAAACCGGCAAACAGGGCTTCCCGTGCGGTGGGATAGAATTCAACATGCTCCGGCTTCGGCTTGCGGGCGGGGCATCCCGGACGGCAGAAAATCAGGGTGGTGGTGACGCCGGCGTAAAAGAGTCCGTCACAGGTCTCGTCTTCCGTCATCAAGGCTCGAAGCATTTCCTCCCGGGACGGCATCTGGCTGGATTTCATTGTCATTTTGCCGTTTTAGCAGACAGCTCGAACTCTCCGCCACCGCGATTTGAACAGCAAACTTTCGTCTCCACAGAATGAATCATGCCCGACGTTCCTCAATGCATCAGCTTCGATGTTGGCGGGACATTGATAGAACCGTGGCCCAGCGTCGGGGCGGTCTATGCCGATGCCGCGAGATGTTTGGGTATTCAGGCCGATGGCGCTGAATTGAATCAACGTTTTGCAGCCTCGTGGATCGACGCCCGTAAGAAACCCGGCGGCTTCGATTATTCGAGGTCGGCCTGGAAAGAGTTGGTTCGATCGACCTTTGGCGAGGCCTTGCCCCCGGCCTTGTTGGAAGGTGTATTCGAATCCATCTGGCATCGATTCGAGCGACCCGACGTCTGGAAAGTCCATTCCGACGTCCTGCCCACCCTGGAGCTTCTCCGCACCCGTTGTATTCGGTTGACCGTGCTTTCCAACTGGGACGAACGCCTCCGACCGTTGCTGTATCGGTTGGGTCTGGCCGATTTTTTCGAAGACATCGTCGTTTCCGGGGAGGTGGGGCGCCACAAGCCGGACCCGGCCTTGTTTGAGTATGCGGTCCATCGATGGGCCGTCGACGCATCATCGATTCTGCACGTGGGCGACTCGGAGCGGGAGGACCTCCAGGGGCCGATTGCGGTGGGATGGCGATCTGTCTTGATCGACCGAACTGGCTCCAAGAGAACGAATTCCATTGTTCAATTAGACGACCTTATTCGCTGGATCGGGTAGGTCATTAGCTAAACAACATTGAAAGCCCAGCTTATATCCTTTGCTGATGGATTGACGCTGGACGCATTAGGCCATTAGCTGTTCTTGGTGAATTTCCGGGCTTGGTTGTCCGGAGACGTTTCTATCATGAAGTTGCTACTACAAATCTGGCGATCCTCTCTGGGCAAAAAGTACGTGATGGCCCTGACGGGCGGAGCCTTGCTGCTCTTTGTCCTCGGGCACATGGCCGGGAATCTCCAGTTTTTCCTGCCGCCGACCTACATCAATGCTTACGGCCATTTTCTGCAGACGACACCGGAACTGCTGTGGCCTTCGAGGATTGGTTTGTTGGCCATGGTGGGGCTTCACATTTCTGCGGCCATCAGCTTGACGGTGGCGAATCGGGCGGCCCGTCCGACCCGGTATGCGGGCGCTATTTCCTCCCAAGGGGCGACGCTGGCCGCACGGACGATGATTTGGTCAGGCCTTGTGGTCGCCTCCTTCATCGTTTACCACCTGCTGCACTACACATTGACGCTTCCGCAAGTAAATGGATATCAGGTCTTTACGGGCCAATCGATGGACTTTGACGGACTGGTCGAGCCGAAGACGGGTTACCACGACATCTTTGCCATGATCGTGTTGGGATTCCGGATTCCGGTGGTGTCCGGTTTTTACCTTCTATCGGTCGGTTTGCTGTCCATCCATCTCGGTCATGGTGTGGCCTCCATGTTTCAGTCGCTGGGGTTGCGGAGCCATGTCTGGTGGCCGCGCATTGCGACAAGTGCACGAGTTCTGAGTGTGGTGATTTTTCTTGGGTACGCGGCGATTCCTGTCTCGGTCCTGTTGGGACGTGGCTCGGACTACGTCAATGATGTCAGGACCTCCGGCAAAAGCGTCCACCTCTCCCCTTCCAGCCTTTCTCCGTCGAAATAGTCCATGGCCACTCTCAATTCCAATGTCCCATCGGGTCCGCTCGACACCAAATGGGAGAATCACAAGTTCAACTCCAAGCTGATTAATCCGGCCAACAAACGGAAGTATCGGATCATCGTCGTGGGTGCAGGCCTCGCCGGGGCTTCGGCGGCCGCGACCCTGGCTGAGTTGGGCTATGAAGTGCAGAACTTCGTTTTCCATGACAGTCCGCGGCGAGCCCACTCTGTGGCGGCCCAGGGAGGAATCAACGCGGCCAAGAACTATCAGAACGATGGCGACTCGGTGCATCGCCTCTTCTACGACACCATCAAGGGTGGCGATTTCCGCTCGCGCGAGGCCAATGTTCATCGCCTGGCCGAAGTCTCGGTTCAAATCATCGACCAGTGCGCGGCACAGGGTGTTCCCTTTGCCCGGGAATATGGGGGCCTGCTCGACAACCGGTCGTTCGGCGGTGCCCAGGTCAGCCGCACCTTTTATGCCCGCGGACAGACCGGGCAGCAATTGCTGTTGGGGGCCTATTCGGCCCTGTCGCGCAATGTCGCGAATGGGGGCGTCAAACTCCATACCCACTCGGAAATGCTCGATTTGGTGGTGGTGGATGGGCAGGCCAAGGGGATCATGGTTCGCAATCTCCAGACGGGAGAATTGACCCGCCACACCGCCGATGCCGTGGTTTTGGCCACAGGCGGCTACGGCAATGTCTTCAATTTATCAACCTACGCCCGCGGTTCCAACACGACCGCCATCTGGCGGGCCTACCGTCGCGGTGCCTGCTTTGGGAATCCGTGTTTCACCCAGATTCATCCCACCTGCATCCCCGTCAGCGGTGACTATCAGAGCAAGTTGACCCTGATGTCCGAGTCGTTGCGCAATGACGGTCGAATCTGGGCGCCGGCCAAGGTCGGCGACAAACGGCCGCCCGGCGAGATTCCCGAGGGCGAGCGAGACTATTTTCTCGAGCGGATGTATGGCGCTTTTGGCAATCTGGCGCCCCGCGACGTGGCCTCCCGGGCCGCGAAGACCGTGTGTGACGAGGGTCGGGGAGTGGGTGCGACGGGGCTGGGCGTCTATCTCGACTTTGCCGAGTCCATCAAGCGGCTGGGCGACGAGAAGATTCGTGAGCGCTATGGCAACCTGTTTTCCATGTACCACGAAATCACCGACGAGGATGCCTACAAGGCACCAATGCGGATTTATCCGGCGGTGCATTACACCATGGGCGGCTTGTGGGTGGACTACAATTTGATGAGCAATCTCCCGGGCTTGTTCGTCCTGGGCGAGGCCAATTTCTCGGACCACGGGGCCAACCGGCTGGGGGCTTCAGCACTGATGCAGGGCTTGTCCGACGGATACTTCGTGCTGCCATCCACCATCTCAAATTATCTGGCCACCCAGGCGCCGGCCAAGCGCCCACCGGTGAGCCACGCCGTGTTCTCCGAGGTCGAGACCGATGTCCGGAATCGGATTCAACGCTATATCGACGGAAAGGGAAAACGGACGCCCGGATCCTACCACAAAGAGCTCGGAAAGATCATGTGGGAGTACTGCGGGATGGCGCGCAATCGCCCAAGCCTTGAAAAGGCCCTCGGGCTGCTGGGGAATCTTCGGGAAGAATACCGCAGTAATCTGCACGTCAGCGGTGAAGCCGCCGAATGGAATCAGTCGTTGGAATCCGCCGGACGCGTGGAGGATTTCATCGAGCTGGGTGAATTGATGTGCCGCGATGCGCTGGAACGAGAGGAAAGCTGCGGCGGACATTTCCGCGAGGAATTTCAATACACCAAGGACGATCCCGAAGTCCGCAGCGGGTTGGTGAACCCGGGCGACGTCAAACGGGACGATGCGCGATTCGCCCATGTGGCTGCCTGGGAATTTGCCGGTCCGGATCGCCCGCCGGTACGGAACCAGGAAGAATTGAAGTACGAAGAAGTGAAGATGAGCACCCGCTCGTACAAATGAGCCGTGCTCCAGACAGCAGGTCCGTGCGGCCTAGAACCTGCACGAACCGTTCATCCGCTCCTTAAACCTCCGAATCGATTTTACCATGAAAGTGCAGTTAAAAGTCTGGCGACAGAAGAACCGGAACAGCCCCGGGAAGTTCGTAACCTACGACTCCCCCGACCTGAACCCCAACATGTCCTTCCTTGAGATGTTGGATGTGGTGAACGAATCACTGGCATCCAAATCCGAGGACCCGATTGCCTTTGACCACGACTGCCGCGAAGGCATTTGTGGCACTTGCTCGCTGGTGATTGATGGGAAGCCGCATGGTCCGCACAAAGGTGTCGCCACCTGCCAGACCTACATGCGGAGCTTCAAGGAAGGGGATCAAATTGTCATCGAGCCGTTTCGTGCCCGGGCGTTTCCCTTGGTCAAGGACCTCGTGGTCGACCGAAAGGCGTTTGATCGCATCCAGCAAAAGGGAGGATTCATCAGCGTGAGAACGGGCAGCGCGCCCGACGCCAATTCCATACCCGTGCCCAAGGAAAACGCTGATTTGGCCATGGATGCAGCCCAGTGCATCGGCTGTGGAGCGTGCGTCGCCGCCTGCAAAAACGCGAGCGCCATGCTCTTCGTCTCCGCCAAGGTTTCACACCTCGGGCTCCTCCCTCAGGGGCAACCGGAGCGCCATCGGCGGGTCAAAGCCATGGTGGACCAAATGGACGAGGAAGGGTTCGGGGCCTGTACGGTCACCGGTTCCTGTGAAGCCGTCTGTCCCAAGTCCATCAGCCTCGATTTTATCGCCCGAATGAACCGGGACTATCTGGTCGCCCTCGCCAAGGGAGACCCTAAAAAACCGGCGGCTGGGGGAGCTTGATTCCAGTTAACGCTTGTGTTTTGGCGTCCCCGCCGAATTATCCGCCCACTTTTATGAGTACGACGTCCGATGTCACGCTGCCTGTTCCCCCGCCCAACGAGACGGGTCCGGGTTTCGATTTCCTCACCTGGTTCGAACTGAACCGTCCCCGGATCATTGCCGGTGTCGGTGTCGTGGTGGTTGGAGTCCTGGTTTTCCTGTTCATTCGCTGGCAGCACGAACAGAGCGAGAATGCAGCCAGCTCCGCCCTTTCGACGGTGCTCAATGGCAGTGGCAGCTCATCCCAGCCGACCGGTGCGGCTTTGCTGGCCCTTGCCGATGCTCATTCTGGCACCAAGGCGGCTGAACGGGCGCGCCTGTTGGGAGCCGGCCGGTTGTATGTGGAGGGTAAATACGGGGAAGCCCAGACGCAGTTCGACAAGTTCACCATCGACTATCCCGAAAGCCCTCTGCTGAACACGGCGTTGTTAGGCCTGGCATCCTCCCTGGACTCCCAAAACAAGACCAATGAGGCGCTCACCGCCTATCAACGATTGATCTCGACGGCTCCCAACGACCCCATCTCCGCCCGGGCGCGTCTCAGCAAAGCCCGCATCCATGAGGCCTTGAACCAAGCCGCCACCGCAGTTGCGTTGTATGACGAGCTTTCCCGCAGCCAGACCGCTGGTGAATTAGGGCAGGAGGCCGCAGTTCTCCGAGCCCGTCTCGTTGCCGCTCACCCGGAATTGGATACCACTCCCACACTGACCAATTCCGTGCGCGTCACCGCTCCTCCGGCGAAGCCGTAGGTCGGCTGTCTGCCCTGGGCATCCCATCTATCGCACCATGAACCTGGCCATAATTGGAACCGGCTATGTCGGTTTGGTGACCGGCACCTGTTTTGCCGAGGTGGGCCATTCGGTCATTTGCGTGGATGCAGATGTAAAAAAGGTCGAGATGCTCCGGGCAGGCGGCATCCCGATTTACGAGCCCGGCCTTGAGGAGATGGTTGCCAGAAATGTCGCTGCCGGACGACTCAAGTTCACTGCCTCCACAGCCGAAGGCGTTGAGCAGTCCGAAGTCATTTTCATCGCCGTCCCCACGCCGCCGCAGCCTGATGGCTCGGTGAACATGAGTTACATCGAATTGGTGGCTCGTGAGATCGCAGACTGTCTCCAGAGCTACCGAATCATCGTCGACAAGAGCACGGTGCCGGTGAAGACCGCTGAAAAGGTGGCCGCCACCATCCGGCGCTACCGGCGGTCCCAGGTTGATTTCGATGTGGTCAGCAATCCGGAGTTTCTCCGGGAGGGCTTTGCGGTTGACGACCTGATGAAGCCGGATCGTGTGGTCGTAGGCGTGGCGTCCAATCGCCCCGTGGCGGCCATGCGGGAGGTCTATGCTCCCTTCAATGCTCCCTTGATCGTCACGGACACCAACTCCGCGGAACTGATCAAGCACGCAGCCAATTCGTTTCTTGCGCTGAAGATTTCCTACGCCAATGCCTTGTCGGTGATTTGCGAGGCGGCCGGGGCCAATGTCCAGGAGGTCACGCGGGGCATGGGACTCGACAACCGGATCGGCTCGCGGTTCCTCCAGGCCGGACTGGGCTTTGGGGGTTCCTGTTTTCCCAAGGACCTTCACGCGTTCATCAAAATATCGGAGGATTTGGGCTACGATTTCCGCCTGCTCAAAGAGGTTCAACGTATCAATGCAGAGCAGATGGAGCGCTTCGTCAAAAAACTCGAGGAAACTCTTTGGGTTTTAAAAGGCAAGACCATTGGCGTTCTGGGATTGGCCTTCAAGCAAAACACCGACGATGTCCGCCAGTCCCCTGCCATTGACCTTTGCCATCGACTGATCCGCGAAGGAGCGACCCTGAAGGTTCACGATCCCCAGGCCATGGAGAAAGCCCGGGCCATCCTGACCGGCGTGGAGTATGTCAACGACATGAACCTGGTGGCTGATGGATGCGATGCACTGGTGATCGCCACCGAGTGGCCGCAGTTCGCCCAGGTGGATTTTGCCCGGGCTCGCAAAGTCATGCGCACCCCCATCCTGCTGGATGGGCGAAACCTGCTCGACCCTGCCCGAATGGAGGAGCTCGGTTTCATCTATAAGAGCATTGGTCGTTAGTCGGACATGTCGTCCCCGGGACACACGGAATCCCCCGATTCCAGGCCAGCGCCGATGATTGATGTTGCGGCGGGGCTCGTGATTCGAGAGGGCCTCCTGCTTATTGCCCAGCGCCCGTTGGGGGGTCATCTCGCCGGGCTTTGGGAATTTCCAGGTGGCAAGCTCGAGCCGGGCGAGACCTGGGAGCAGTGTCTGGCCCGGGAGCTCAAGGAAGAGCTCGGAATCCAAGTCCGGTTCATCCGTTGGTTTTCCGAAGTCACCCATTCCTATCCGGACCGCATCATCCGCCTTCGCTTTGGAGTCTGTCGCTGGGTTTCAGATGAGCCCCAAGCCCTTGGCTGTGCCGCCTTTGCCTGGGTGCTGCCGGGCGAGCTGGACCAATTTCGTTTCCCGCCCGCCGACACCGAATTGCTGGAACAGATTTCAGGCTTGGGCGAATTTCTCGACAAATCATTTTGACACTGGCCCGCGAATTCCTAACGTCCTCCCCGCTTCCGGACGTGGGGTCGTAGCTCAGTTGGTAGAGCACCACAATGGCATTGTGGGGGTCAGGAGTTCGAATCTCCTCGGCTCCACCACTTCCGGCGAGGCAGGAGGGTACTTCGGCGGCGACATCCAGCGCGGGTTTTCTCACCTGTCATTAAACAGCCTTTCATCCCACCTTCTCAATCCAAGTTGAACCTCCTGGATAAGTGCAACATTGGTAGGGCGAGGGTCCCGGCGAGCCGCGGCGGTCCGAACCACAACCAATTCGCGGCTACGAGGCCAAAGCGGCAGGATGCCGCTTCCACTTCGGCCACCATTCCGGACAGGCGGAGCCAATTGGCAGTCCGCAGGACCGAGGCTACTGCCGAGCCATGGCCGGTTCAAACCACGCCCTCCACACGATATAGGGCGAGGTATCATTCGCGGGGTGGGCGCGGCTCGGACCGCCGTACGGACGAGACGTCCGCGCTCCCGGAGTAAAGGCGGTTCGAACCGCCAAGACGCGTCCGGAGGTTCGCCATGGTTTTGCGGACAATCGATTGAGCCTGCTGTGGCACCTATTGAGACATCTTTGTGAATTTCATCTCACCACCTCCAACGGACCCCTCGCCACTCTTCGCCCTCTTTCGCTCCAACTATGCGATGGAGCTGCTGGTGGCGGCTGTCGCCCATTTTCACCTGTTCGAGCGATTCGACAATCGGGCGGTGTCCTATTCCGAACTCAAATCGCAGTTGGGCCTGACCGACCGGGCCGCCCGGGTGTTTCTGACCGGACTGCGTTCGCTCGGCTTGTTGGATGCGACGCCCGACGGTGATTTTCTTCTGCCCGAAGTCGTTCGGCATCATCTGGTCCCCGGGGGGGACTTTTACATTGGGGACTACTTTTCGCTCGCTGCCGAGAATCCGGCTGTCCTGGGCCTTGTGCAACGGCTTCGAAGCAGTCGCCCGGTCGAGGAGACCAGCCACGGCCCGGGAGCCGCCTTCATTTACCGGGAGGGAATTGAATCGGCCATGGAGGTCGCCGAAAGCGCGCGTTCGTTGACCCTGGCCCTGACCGGTCGCGCCCGCAATGTGGCCCCGTCGCTTGCCGCCCATCTCCAGTTTTCCCCGGGCGATCACCTGCTCGATGTGGGGGCGGGCAGCGGGGTTTATTCCCTTGCGGCTCTCCAAGCCAATCCGGAACTCCGCGTCACAGCGCTGGACCGACCCGAGGTGCTCAAGTTGGTCGAAGAATTTGCCGGGGCCGGTGGAGTGCGGGACCGCTTGACACTCCTGCCTGGCGACATGTTTGAGACCCCGTTGCCGACGTCGGAGGCCATTTTGCTGTCGAATGTTTTACACGATTGGGACATTCCCGAATGCAGAGCTCTGGTGGAACGCTGTGCCCGGGCATTGCGGCCCGGAGGACGACTCCTCGTGCACGACGCTTTTTTGAGCGACGACTTCAATGGCCCGCTGCCGATTGCGCTGTATTCGGTTTCACTGTTCACCCTGACCGAAGGGCGTGCGTATAGCCGGGCGGAAGTGACCGAATGGATGGAAGAAGCGGGGCTTGTTTGTGGTCCGGTGGAGCCCACATTGGTGCATTGCGGACTTTTGACGGGAACCGCGCGCCGGTAATGGTGGATCGCTACCGTCTGAGCCGGAATCGAACGGGAGGGCATTGTCACGAATGAACAGTGTGCGGAAGGGAGGTCGATTTTTCTCCTTGGGACGGGGCCAAGATTTCGGCCTGAATCGTTGAATTTCGCAGGAAGTGCAAAAACCCCGTTGACACGTTTGGGTTGCGACCCTATCAATCCGCCCCTCTTAACACGCGGGACTGGCGTGGATTTCGGTTTCTTGGATCGCGAAGACGACTGGGAAGCTGAAATCTTTTTTCGTCGGTACGTGTCGAGAGGGCCGAATGGCAAAGCCCACATAGCTCAGTTGGTAGAGCACGTCCTTGGTAAGGACGAGGTCATCGGTTCAAACCCGATTGTGGGCTCCAGTCTGCTGCGCTTAACGAGTCAACCGAGAACAGAAAACACGTCAGTCACATGGCTAAAGAGAACTTCCAACGCACGAAGCCGCACATGAACGTAGGGACGATCGGCCACGTGGACCATGGCAAATCGACCCTGACCGCGGCGATCGTCGCAGTTCAGTCGCGAAAGGGCCTGGCCACTCCGATCAGCTACGCTGATATCACCAAGGGTGGAACGGTTCGTGACGAATCCAAAACCGTGACCATTGCGGTATCGCACGTCGAGTACGAGAGCCCCAAGCGTCACTATGCTCACGTTGATTGCCCCGGCCACGCCGACTACGTGAAGAACATGATCACCGGTGCCGCCCAGATGGACGGTGCCATCCTCGTGGTCAGCGCCGCCGACGGTCCGATGCCCCAGACGCGCGAACACATCCTGCTCGCCCGCCAGGTCGGTGTGCCCAGCATCGTGGTGTTCCTGAACAAGGTCGACCTCGCAGATGCCGATCTTCTCGAGCTGATCGAGATGGAAATTCGCGACCTCCTCAACAAGTACAGTTTCCCCGGAGACACCACCCCGATTGTCCGTGGCTCCGCCACCGCCGCTCTGGCTGGCAAACCGGAAGGCGAAAAGGCCATCTCCGACCTGCTGGACGCTCTGGATACCTTCGTTCCGGACCCCGTCCGCGAAGTCGACAAGCCGTTCCTCATGTGCATCGAGGACGTGTTCACCATTGAAGGTCGCGGCACCGTCGTGACCGGTCGTGTGGAGCGCGGCATCCTCAAGAAGATGGAAGAAGTCGAAATCGTCGGCATCAAGGACACCCGCAAGACGACGGCGACCGACATCGAAATGTTCCGCAAGTTGCTCGACGAAGCGCGTGCAGGAGACAACGTCGGGCTTCTGCTCCGTGGGATCAAGAAGGACGATGTCGAACGTGGTCAGGTTTTGGCCAAGCCAAACAGCGTGAAGGCGCACACCAAGTTCAAGGCTGAAATCTACGTTCTCTCCAAGG
>CAITXU010000262.1 GCA_903896505.1 uncultured Verrucomicrobiota bacterium
ATCCGGTTGAGGACAAACAGGTGGTCAATGCTCCGGCAACGGAAGCGGCACGCGACAAACAACAGAAAATCAAGGAACGCTTTCAGTCCTGGGTCTGGGAGGATGAGCCACGTCGAGAGCGCCTTTGTCGACTGTACAATGATCGCTTCAATGGCGTTCGCCTGCGAACCTTCAACGGCGACCATCTCCAGTTGTCTGGAGCCAGCGACGCCATCATCTTACGACCGCATCAAAAGGCCGCGATTTGGCGCATTCTCCAGACACCCAACACCCTTTTGGCACATGTCGTAGGGGCCGGAAAAACCTATACTCTCGTAGCGGCTGCAATGGAACTGAAGCGGTTGGGGCTCGCCCGCAAGCCGCTGTTTGTGGTGCCGAATCACATGCTGGAGCAGTTCTCCTCGGAGCTGCTGACCCTCTATCCCGCCGCCAATATTCTGGTGGCAACCAAGGAAGATTTTGAAAAGGAACGGCGGCAAACCCTGATGAGTCGAATTGCCACCGGCAATTGGGATGCGGTGATTGTCACCCATTCCGGATTCGAGCGGGTTCCCTTGTCGCAGGCCACCCAAGAAGCCTTCTTCACCGAACAGATCACCTCCCTGGAGAATGCCATCCTCGAACAACGAACCGAGGCGCGCGGGTCTCGTCTGGTCAAAGAACTGGAAAAGGCCAAGAAACGCCTCGAAACCAAGCTCAAAGAACTCCTCGCGGAGGGCCAAAAGGATACGGGACTAACCTTTGAGGAGCTCGGAGTCGACAGACTGATGGTGGACGAGGCGCATCATTTTAAGAACCTGTTCTATGTTTCCAAGATGACCCGAATTGCCGGTCTACCACAGACCGCTTCGCAGCGGGCCTTGGATATGTTCCTCAAAGTCAGACACATCCAGCAGACCAACAGTGGCGGTGGAGTGGTTTTTGCTACCGGTACGCCGATTGCCAATAGCGTGGCCGAAATGTTCACCATGCAGCGGTACCTTCAATTGAGTGCCTTGCAGGCATTGAAGGTGGACCACTTTGATGCCTGGGCGGGAACCTTTGGCGAGCCGGTCACGGCGATGGAACTTTCGCCCGACGGTTCGGGCTATCGTCTCAATACTCGGTTCGCACGGTTTATCAACGTGCCGGAACTCATGGGACAGTTCCGCCAAGTGGCCGATGTTCAGACCGCGGCCATGCTGAAATTGCCGGTGCCGGAACTACGGGGAGGCAAGCCAACGGTGATTAGTTCGCCCTGTTCACCGGAATTGAAGGACATCGTCTCCAAGTTGGTGGACCGAGCGGAGAAACTCAGATCGGGCAATGTTGACCCATGCGATGACAACATGCTGTTGGTCACCACCGATGGCCGAAAAGCGGCACTCGATCTCCGGTTGTACGATCCCGGCTTTCCCGATCTACCTGACAGCAAGGTCAATCGGGCCGTGGGCGAGGTTGAGCGCATCTGGCGAGAAACCGCCAGCCAACGGTCGACCCAATTGGTCTTTTGCGACATGTCCACACCCGGATCGGGGTTCTCGGTCTATGACGACATGCGCGACAAGTTGATCGTGCGGGGAATCCCTTCGGCTGAAATCGCCTTCATTCAGGACTACGACAGCGATGCCGACAAGGCGTCGCTGTTCAAGGATGTCCGATCCGGTCGTGTTCGCATCCTCTTTGGCAGCACGGCCAAAATGGGATCGGGCACCAATGTGCAGGCGAAGCTGATTGCCTTGCATCATCTGGACGCCCCTTGGCGTCCAGCAGACGTTGAACAACGGGATGGGCGCATTCGTCGGCAGGGCAACACCAATCCCGAGGTTCAGATTTATCGTTACGTCACCGCCCAATCATTTGATGGGTACATGTGGCAGTGCCTCGAAACGAAGGCCAAGTTTATCGCTCAAGTAATGACCGGCGATTCGTCCCTCCGACGGTTGGAGGATGTGGATGGAGCCGCCTTGACCTATGCCGAGGTCAAGGCCATCGCGTCGGGTAATCCATTGGTGATTGAAAAAGCCAACGTCGATGCCGAATTGGCCCGACTCACCCGCCTCCGCACCCAGCATGTGGATGCCAATTTCCGAATTCGGTCGCAGATTCGCAATCTGACCGACGAAATCCCCCGTCTTGAAGGGCGGCTCGAAGCCCTCCGGGAGGATTGCGCCCGCCGAGTGGACACACGGGGCGATCGGTTCGTTATCCAACTCGGGTCCGAATCCATCACCGACCGCGGCATCGCCGGAGAACTGCTCATCCGTCTGGCTGACCGAACCAAGTCGCTGTCGTACGACCGAGTCGTGGGTCGGTTCGCCGGGTTTGACCTCTTGGCGACACCCATCGGCAACGGGAAAGCCCAACTCTACCTGAAGGGTTCCGGGCGACATTCGGTCAACATTCAATCCACTGCTCTCGGGACCATCCGATCTCTGGAACATTTGGTCCAAAATCTTGAAGAGACTGCCCTCCAAGCCCATCACCACTTGGCCCAGTCCCGCAAGCGCTTGGTTGATTTGAACGAGCAGGTAGACCAGCCGTATGAGTATGCGACACGGTTGGCGGAGTGGGCGGCGAAGCAGCAGGAGTTGGTGGAAAAGCTGGATTTGAATCGGAATTCCACGCCCGCAACCGAAGGGACCGTAGAAATCAGGTCGGCTTCAGAATCAAGCTCTTAAGTTGAGTGAATTTTCTAAATCCCTGGTCGAAGGTGATGAGGTGAACATTTGACGCGATGGCGAAAGCGGCGAGGTAAGCGTCCTGCCATAGTTTCGGGGAATATGGAAAACCCTTGGTGATCTGGCGAAGTTCCACCTCCAAGGTTGGCGGTTCCGGGTGCATCTGGAAGCGGTCATCAGCTAAGAGGCGGTCGTTCAGCTTCCAAGCCTGACTTGTGGAACAAACATCTGATCCCATCACCGATGGATTGCTCAATAACCTGAGCAATCCCATCTGTGCCAATCGGCAGCCACGATTTTATGTCCTTCGGGCTGCGCCTCCAGCCAATGACGCGCGGGCACATGGTGCTCATAAGCACCCGGGGATTTGGTCACCGGTGTCGGGAGCGTCAGCGGCATTTTCAATAATCCTCAACCGGGTAGCGCGACCTACGATGGCGTGGGAACATCCTCCTTCCAATGGGGTGAGGCCGTTCCGGGTTCCACTCAGTCGTCGCTTCAGTTTACCGGTCAATCCTTTAATGTCGGTGTCGGGGATTCCTTTGTGCTGGGAACGATTCTCTTTCACAACGGCACCATCTATGGGGGAACGGGGGCGGATTCCGTCACGCTTTCGTTCACCACCACGGGAGTGAGCTCGCGGCCCGATCTGTTTGATTTCAATCAGTCGCTCGATCTCACGATTAATTTGATCAACTCACCCAATGTGGCGGGAGATCCCATCGCATCGGCGGACTTTATCTATTTCCCCGATTATCCCGCTTTCGGAAGTTTTCGTGTGTTTGAAGACCAGGAGACCACCGTTGAATTGTTGGCGTCGTTTGGTTCCTTGGATTTCAAGGGTTTTGGAAAAGTGGGCGATCCAACCATCGGTTTCCTGAGTTCGTCCGTGGTCGTTCCTGAGCCCGGCGGGATCGGGGTTGTGGTCGGACTTGGATTATTGGGACTTGCCGCCCAGCGCCAGCTCCGGACCCGTCGGTGAGTGTGTGATTGGAGCCGGATCAGCGTCGACTCACGTCGGACGTCTACGGTGAGGGGTGCGGGGGTGCCATCCGTCTTCGTAGCCGTCGCTCGTGAGGCAACGCTATTGCAACCGAGGCCAATACCCAACCCATCCGCCAACCCATCCGCCAACCCGCCCGGCAGATTCCGCAGGCGGGCTGGGGGATAAAAGCTTCGGGAGGGAGCGTATGAAAAGGCCTTTCGGGCGGTGGCAGGGCATTCCCGCGAGTGAGCTCTGGCCGCCGTCTAAATCACGAGGTCTCCAAAGCGCCAGAGG
>CAITXU010000263.1 GCA_903896505.1 uncultured Verrucomicrobiota bacterium
GGCCGCAGTTCTTTTCGGCTCCCGCTTCGTTGCTCACTCCTCACAGACCACTGCGGGTATGCTCGTCGCTCGTCGCCTCGCGGGAGCCGAAAATCCCTCGCGGCAAACTGTAAGCTATTTGGGATACACGACACTAGTGCGGAGGTAGCGAAACGCAGTTATTTGGAAACCTCACAAATGTTTTAAACCCAAGATTGAACATGATTCATCTTGGGACTATCCATGGGCCGTTCGTATTGCGATAAATTCACCCGCGTAAATGATCGCAGTAATTAAAGTAACCGTCCATAGTCCCAAAATTAACATGCCATTTGCCGATCTCCTTCCTTATCTCGGAAAAATTGTCACGACCACACAATTCCGGGGCATCGCCAATCTCTTGTCGAAAGATGTCGACGGGCAGCCGCAGCAACGGCTTACCGAAGGGCCCGCCGTGGTGGTTCATGGGCTTTCCAACGATATTCCCGGCCTGCCCAATCATTTCATCACCCTGCTGGAATCCGGTGGCCCAATTTCCCTTGGGCGGCTGGGTGCTCATCGGGCAGACATTGAAATACTCGCGGGCCAGTGTGTGCTAACGGCGAGGAGAGCGAAAACGGAAAAGATCGTCGATTCTTATATCAGTCGGGGAGGCGACACGATTCAAGTGGCATCGTTGGTACTGAGGCCGGGGAGTGGTTCAGATTCGGGCGTTTCGGAGTTTCCAATCAGTTTGTTTCCCAAGGACGACGACAATGTCCTCTACATCGAAAGTAAGGGGGGATTGGCCATTCTATTCACAGTCCGCGATCCAAATCAGCACGGCAGTATGCATCATCATTCTGGAGGGCATACGGCGATGGCGGAAATGACAGCGGCTGTGCCTCTGGTTGCTGAGAAGATGGCGGAAACAAATGTGAAGCCCCCGCCAACCAGCGGCCCTGTACCAATTCCCCCGAAATGTACCACGCATGGGTGTTCATCGGGCTGTCCGCAGCACGCGTTGGTAGCCGGCTGGCCTGCACCGAACCGGTAGTTCTCAGCCGATAGAAGGAGGCTTCGTAACGGAGCTTCCTTCGCAGTTTGGTAACGACTGAGGGCCGTAGCACGGGCTTTCTAGCCTTCCAGATCACGGATTTTCGACCGCCCAGGCGATTCACACGGACGCCTTTGAAATAGATTGGTTCTCTGTGTTCTCTGTGCCCTTTGAGGTTGGAATCTCGGTGGCTGTCCTGAGGATCAACCACAGAGGTAACAGAGAACATAGAGAAGGCAGGATCGGTCGATGGGTCTGCTGGGCACCGGTGCAAGTCGCAGGCCGTCTCAGCGACTTGGCCCGTCTTGGCGGGAAATCCCTCCAACGGTCGTCCCTCGGGCGAACCTCCATCTTTCATCCCGTAGACCCTGGTTCTTCAATTGGTTCCCTGAGGGGATGGCCGATCGGCCATCCCAAACCTCCACCGTTCCAGCGCTGGTTCGGGCGGCCAGCCACTGTTTGTCGGTGGTGAAAAGAAGATCGCGAACCGACATGTCGCCGGTCATCTGGGCGGGGTCGTTGATTCGAAATTCGGTCAACGGCGTCCAACTGTCGGAGCTGAAGAACTGAACCGCCCCAATGGTGGTGCCGCAGACGAGCCGGGCTCCGGCACCGCCGAGAGCCAGGGTGCACGGGGTTCCTTCGACTTTGAGATGAGCCACTTCTGTCGCCTGATCCCCGCGCAGGGAATAGACCACCACGCGGTCTTCTTCGTCGCCGACCGCGCACCAGTCACTTTTCGGACCGAGCAAAACAGCGTAGACGCTGGAATGATGACTGTGTTCCCATTGCCGCAGGAGTTCTCCGGTGCGGGAGTCTCGGACTTCTATCCTTCCCCCTTTTCGGAACCCACAAACCACGCGGTCTCCTTCCGGGCTGATATTCACAAAACCAGGGTAGCTTTCCGGAGTTGGAGTTTTCCGAGGCCACCGCCATTTGGGAGCAAAAGACGCTGGCAATCCCTGGCCTGCATCCAACCGATTCCAGAGGTCTGCAGAAAATTCCCAGTAGGACTGTGTTCCATCGGTGGTACAAATGAAAACGGCCCCGTTGGGATTGGTCGCGACCCAACTGATGTCGACGGTCTGTGAGGTATTGGTGGGAATTATCCAAAAATCCAGTGGTCGAGCCCGGACCGGATCGAGCTGGCAATACATCAATTCTCCCTCGATATCCCGGGCAATCAATCCGCGATGGGTTGGGGAGAACTGAAGAGGAGCGAAAGCGTTGGTCAAACAGATGCGTTCCTCGAGGTTGGTCACCGGGCTGACCAGCAATGATCCATCCAATCCACTGGCCGCCAGCCAGCGACTTTCGGGGGACAGCAGCATCATGCCACCGTCACGGAGCCAGTAACCATTGCGAACCCGGACGGGCTGTTGCGGAAGGGCGTCGGAATCCAGCGGCCAGACAGCCACCTTGCCTTCGCTGGTGCCGGCCGCCAGACGGCTGGAATTCGGATTCCAGGCCAATGATCGGATGGAACCCGATGGACCGGACATTTCAGCCCGTTTGGCTCCAGTAGCGGTGTCCCAGAGCTTGACCCGCCCATCGTCGGCACCGGACGCCAACCAGCGGCTGTCCTTGGAAAAGCGAACGGCCCGCAATTGACCGGCATGGGCCGGGGCCGACCAGACGACCTTGTTGGACGCAAAATTGTACACCGTCAGATTGGTGGACTGATTTGACGAAACGGCGATCCATTGACCGTCGGGGGAAATCGCCACCCCGTGGATGACGTCGCTGGTTTCCAGTCGCCACAAGGTCTTGCGCTGATGGAGAGAGGATATCACCACGCTAAAACGGGCGTTGTGATTCCGACCCCGGAGATGCCGCGAGACGACATGGTCGCCGTATTGGTCGACATCGTAGTCCCAAAAGTAGGTGTTGGTCTCGGGTCCGGAGAATTGAAGGGAATGGGCCGGATCGGTGCTCCAACCCTGTTTTTCGGTTATCCACGTCTCAATTTTCGGGGGCAATCGAGAACCCACCACCCGCCCAAGGCCCCGGGGCGGAAAAAAGGGTTTCAACATGTTCGTGGGCCACGGTTCATAGACCTGATAGGCCTTTTCCCAGTGGTTGGTGGCCGGACCCTGAACATAGAGACGATGACCTTCGGCACCCCAACTCAGGCTCGTCGCCCGGGTGATGGCATTGGTCATCAGGAAATTGGAGGGTTCACATTCGGCATGCGGTCGGCGAAGGGTCCACGTCAGGGCGTATTGATCGCGCAGCAGAGCCAGGGCACTGGAATCAGGGGAAAAATCCAGGGCCGTGATGACCAGCGAATTGTTTCGAGGGGCGACGTCTGTCAGTTCCGCGTGAACGAAGCCCTCTGCTTCATGGAGCAACGCCCAATATTCAAATCCGAGTTCACCGGTCCCGTATCCCGATGGAAGTCGGAGCGTTTCGATCGCCGCTCCGTTATTGAGGCCGGCTGTATGAAGGGTGGCCTTGCCCATTTGAGCGGCATAAGTGGCCCGTTTCAATTGTTCCCGCTGCGAACGGAGAAAAACGGCCATGGTCCCGACGGTCACCAACATTCCGAACATCAAACATGCCAGCAAACCGACCCGGCGCAGGCGGTGAATCTGGCGTTCAAAGCCGCGGAGTTGACGCACCGACCGCTGGGCGCGCAATAGCATCAATTCTTCACGCAGCTTCTCACCGTTGGCTTGCCGGTCGGATGCTTTTTCCTGGCAGGCCTTTTTCCAGACCTCCTCCAGTTCCGCGAGTTCCGGCAGATCGGGATGCCCTTCGGGTAAGTCCGGACGCTTGGGAAACTGGTCCCGGTCAAAGCCGGTCGACAATTCATAAAGCAATTTGCCGAAACTGTAGACGTCGGCGGTCGGCATTCCCGGACCCTCGGGCGGAATATATCCCGCAGTTCCCACGATGCTCTTGCCCGGCTTGATTTCCCGAACCAGGCCGATATCCGCCATTTTCGGCACACCACCGACCAGAATGATGTTCGTCAGTTTGATATCCCGGTGGACCAGGCCGGCCTCGTGCATGCTGGCCAGGGCTTCAGCCAATGCCAGTCCCAGCCGGACCACCTCCTTCGGAGGAAGCCGGGTGTTTTTTCGGTACAAAGCATGGAGCGTGCAGGGGGCGTAGTTTTGCGGGTCAATCTCGCGGCCATTGCGAACATCATCCGCCAGCTCCATCACATAATAGAAGAACTGCTTATGGGTGTCCTTTCCGACATGAAGCAATGCCAGTTGGCGGGGCTCGCGCACCGAAAGGGCGGTAAATGCTTTGAGGCCGCTGAATTCCTGTTCAAATCGGTTGAGACTTTCATCCCCGCCCTTCCAAACAATCTTTACGGCGCGAAACGCCCCGGTCATTCCCTGCGCCAGCCAGACCTCCCCAAAAGCGCCTTCTCCGATTTTCCGGACCAGTTCATAATCAGGAATCTCGGGAACGTCCTGAGCTTCACGCAAAAGGGGCATGGCGTTGGAGAGGTTGGAGGTTGGAGTCTATGGGAAACTCCATCGGTACGGAATCCGGTCACCTAGCCGAAGGATACCACCCGGCGAAGGGTTGTTCGTCGGGCTTCAGTCGTTCTAACCGACGTGCAGCGTGAGCGCAATCGGGAACCCGTCCCTACCGACAGTCTGAGGAGAATTCTGAAGCGAAGGTTCCCAACTTCGGAGTGGAAAAATTGACTCGAATCGCTTAACTCGACGTCCTCATCACCGATGAAGCTGACCTTTCCAACCCTGGCACCGACCGTTGCCTTACTGACATGGGCTTCCGGGCTTCTGCCCAGCGGCACCCTGGTTGCGGCAGGCAAGGTCGACTTTAATGCGGAAATCCGCCCGATCCTCTCCGACCATTGCTTCGCCTGTCACGGTCCCGATGCCAAAAAGGTCAAGGGCGGGCTCCGCCTCGATCTGCATGAATCGGCCACTCATGAGGCCAAATCCGGAAAAATTGCCGTCGTGGGCGGTCAGCCCGAGCAAAGTGAGTTGGTGCGCCGGATTCTGTCCAGCGACCCCGAAACTCAGATGCCGCCCCCGGAGACCCATAAACCGCTGAGCGCAAGGGAGCAGGACGTCCTTCAACGATGGATTCGTGACGGCGGCGAGTACAAGGGTCATTGGGCCTATGCTGTCCCGGTGAGACCGGCAGAGGTTTCCGGTCCACGGGCCATTGATGGGCTCGTCCGGGCCCGTTTGACCGAACTACAGCTTCAGCCCGCGCCGTCAGCCGACCGGCGAACCCTGATTCGTCGACTCTCGTTCGACCTGACCGGCCTGCCACCCACTCCGGCTGAAATCAACGACTTTGAACAAGACGAGGCGCCCGACGCTTACGAGCGGCTGGTCGAACGTTTGATCGGTTCACCCCATTACGGGGAGCGCATGGCCATCAGCTGGCTGGATGTGGTCCGGTTCGCCGACACCATCGGCTATCATTCGGATAATCCGCGCAATATCTGGCCTTACCGCGACTACGTCATCCGGTCCTTCAATCGCAATAAACCGTTTGATCAATTTACCCGGGAGCAATTGGCCGGGGACCTCCTTCCGCAACCAACCCTCGAACAGCGGGTCGGCTCAGCCTTTAACCGGCTGCTCCTGACCACCGAGGAGGGAGGTGCCCAGGCGAAGGACTATGAAGCACGCTATTTGACCGATCGCGTCCGGGCCATCGGGGCCGTCTGGTTGGGTCAGACCATCGGTTGTGCCCAATGTCACGATCACAAGTTTGACCCGATCACCTCCCGCGATTTCTATTCCATGGGGGCGTTCTTTGCCGACGTGCAGGAGGCCATTATCGGACGGCGGGAGGACGGAATTCTCGTCCCCGATGCCTCCCAGGCGTCGGCCCTCGAGCGTCTACAGGCCCGGACCCGCGCGGCCCATCTCGACTATGACGCCCCTCATTTGGAGCTGGAGGCTCAACTCGATCATTGGGTCGGGCAGCAACAGGTAGCTGCCGACCAGGAACGCCGCTGGAGTGTGCTGGTACCCGCGGCCATGAGCTCATCCGGCGGGTCCACACTGAAGTTGAGGGCGGATCAGGCGATACTGGCAGGAGGCACCAACCCCGAGAACGACCTCTACCGGCTCGAGGTGACCAATCGACTTTCCGGTGTTCCGGCCATCCGCCTCGAGGTTCTGCCGGATGATTCCCTCCCGGACCATGGCCCCGGGCGTGCTGGCAACGGAAATTTCGTCCTGACCGAGTGGGTGGCCCATGTCGAATCGGGAGGACACCCGGTCCGGGAAGTCCGCTTCAAGTCGGCCCAGGCGACCTTCGAACAAACCGTCGCTGCCGGGGACAATGTGTACGGTCGTTGGACCGCCAATGCCGCCATCGACCGCGATGTGCTGGGACCAAAATGGGGTTGGGCGGTTCTCCCCGAGGTAGGTCGAAGCCAGCGGATGGTGGTGGAATTTTCCGAACCCCTGAACCTCGCCCAATCGGAAGTCTTGGTGCTGCAACTGCGCCAGCAACACGGCAGTGGCCATAACCTGGGCTGCTTCCGGCTGACCATGACCACGGATACGGCTGCCGCTCGAGAGCAGGTCAGCCCCGCCCTGCCATCAGAGATAGTCGGGTTGCTTCCCGCTTCCGACGCCACCCGCGAAAAACTCCGCGACCAATTCAAACAGCGGGCTCCCGAGTTTGCCGGGTGGCGCGAGCGACGGCAGGCGGCCTCCAAGGCTCAGGCGGATTTTGAAAGCCAGGTACCCCGGTGCATCGTCACCGAGCGGGCTTCGGAACCTCGGGTGGTGCGGATTCTTCCCCGGGGAAACTTTCTGGTGGAGACCGGCGAACGGGTGCAACCCGCTCTCCCGGCCTTTCTTGTGAAGAATGCGGCTGGGAACTCGGGCCCGCTGACCCGCTTGGACCTGGCCAATTGGCTGGTATCGCGGGACAATCCACTCACCGCGAGGGTGGTCATGAACCGGCTCTGGAAGCAGTTTTTCGGCACCGGACTCTCCAAGGTGTTGGATGACCTCGGTTCCCAGGGAGACCCACCCCGGAACCAGGCCCTTCTCGACTGGCTGGCCGTCGAATTCATCGAAAGCGGTTGGGACGTCAAACACATGGTGCGGTGGATCGTCACCAGCGATACCTATCGGCAATCGTCCGTCGCTCCGGCCGAGCTGTTGAGCCGCGACCCGGATAACCGCGAACTCGCCCGACAGGGACGGTGGCGACTGGACGCCGAATTGGTCCGCGATAATGCCCTATCCGTCGCCGGATTGCTGACCCCCGAGGTGGGAGGCCCGAGCGTCCGCCCGTATCAACCGGACGGCTACTGGGAGAATCTGAATTTCCCGCAACGAAGCTGGGAGGCCAGCAGTGGCGGTGCCCAGTATCGCAGGGGCCTGTACACGTGGTGGCAGAGGTCCTTTCTTCATCCGAGCCTCGTCGCATTTGACGCACCCGCACGGGAGGAATGCACTGCCGAGCGCAACCGCTCCAACATTCCTCAACAGGCTCTTGTCCTGCTCAATGACCCGACCTACGTCGAGGCTGCCCGGGCCTTTGCCGTCCGGATGTTGCGCGAATGCTCGGGGGATGAGGATGACCGGATTCGCTGGGGTTGGAATCAAGCCCTGGGCCGAAGTCCAACCGACCGGGAACTGGCCACCGTCCGACAGTTGCTCGACAAGCATCTGGGCGAATTCAAGGCCGATCGCGCGTCGGCCGAGCGCTATGTCCGTGTGGGTGGGAGTCCGTCGCCCATCGATTTTGACGCGGCCGAACTCGCCGCCTGGATGGATGTCGCCCGAACCCTCCTGAACCTGCACGAAACCATCACCCGCTCCTGACCCATGAATTCCACCACTGAATGGCGTCAATACCTGGCGCAGCGCCAGACCCGCCGGGCATTTCTGGGACGAACATCCCAGGGGGTCGGTGCCCTGGCCCTGGCATCCCTGCTGCAACCCAGGTTGCTCTCCGCGGCGTCCCCCACCACGGACCGGTGGGGTGGAGCCGTCCATCCGCTGCACTTCCCCGCCAAGGCCAAGCGCGTCATCTGGATGACCATGGCCGGGGGCCCTTCGCACCTCGAAACCTGGGACTACAAGCCCAAGTTGCAGGCCATGCATGGTCAGCCGATGCCGGATTCCTTCACCAAGGGAAAACAGATTGCCCAATTGCAGGGCCAAAAACTGACCTGCTTTGGTCCCCAACATCCTTTTCAGCGGTTTGGAGCTTCCGGCGTCGAAATTTGCAGCCTCTTTCCTCAGATCGGTTCCGTGGCCGACGAAATCTGTTGGGTCCGGTCCATGACCACCGAGGCCATCAATCATGATCCGGCCCATATGTTCATGAACACCGGCTCCCAGATTGCCGGACGCCCCAGTATGGGCTCGTGGGCGGTGTACGGACTCGGTTCCGATGCCGAGAGTCTTCCCGGCTTTGTGGTTCTTACCTCCCTCGGGCGCGGAGGCCAAAATCAACCGATCGCCGCCCGGCAATGGGCCTCCGGGTTTCTGCCCAGCCGCTTTCAAGGGGTTCATCTTCGGGGCAAGGGCGACCCCGTCCTTTATCTGGGAACACCGCCCGGTGTCACCCGGAACCAGCAATGGGACGTGGTGCAGGCGGTGAATCAGCTCAACAACCAGCATGATGCCGTGGTGGACGACCCCGAAATCGCCACCCGCATCGCCCAGTACGAAATGGCGTTTCAGATGCAGGCCAGCGTGCCGGACTTGATGGACCTCTCACCCGAACCGGCCAGCATCCTTAGCCTTTACGGCTGTAAACCTGGCGACGGTTCGTTTGCTTCCAATGCCCTCCTTGCCCGACGCCTGGCCGAGCGGGGAGTCCGTTTTATTCAGCTCTATCACAAAGACTGGGACCACCACGGGGGCGTGAAGGAGGGGATTGAACTCAAGGCGCAGGAAGTGGATCGGGCCTGCATGGCGTTGATCACCGACCTCAAGCAACGCGGTATGCTCAAGGATACACTTCTTGTTTGGGCGGGAGAGTTTGGCCGGACCCCCATGAGCCAGGGCGACGGACGCGACCATCACAACGCCGGGTTCACCATTTGGATGGCCGGCGGCGGTATCCGGCCCGGGACCGTCTACGGGGCCACCGACGAGCTCGGTTACTCAGCGGTTGAAAACCCCACCGATGTCCACGATTTGCATGCGACGATGCTCAAGCTCCTGGGCATCGATCACCTGCAAATGACCGTGAAATTCCAGGGCATCGATGCCCGCCTCACTGGCATCGCCGGCAACGTGCTCAAGGACCTGCTGGCGTAAAACACGAGCGCCCACCAGAATCAGTTCCATGAACAAGGTGCTCGTGCTGTACGATTCCAAGACCGGCAATACGGCAAGGATGGCGGCGTTGGTGGCGGAAGGGGCGGGCACAGTCCCCGACACCGAGGTCCGGGTGCGGTCCGTCGATGAAGCGACGGCCGACGATGTGGCTTGGTGCGACGGGCTGGCGGTCGGGTCACCCACCAATATGGGTATCCTCTCCTGGAAAATGAAGCGGTTCTGGGACGAGACCATGGGCAGCCATTGGCTCAAGGTGGACGGTAAGATCGCCTGTGCCTTCAGCACCGCGGGCGGCTGGGGTGGGGGCATGGAACTGGCCTGTCAATCCCTGTTGACGGTGCTGATGAACTTTGGATTTCTGGTCTTTGGTGTCACCGATTACGCCGCCCGCATGGTCACGCTCCACTATGGGGCGGTGGTTGCCCGGGAACCGCGGGACGAGGACGATCAGGCGGCCTGCCGTTTGCTGGGGCGGCGTTTGGCGGAATGGACCGCTGTTTATTGCCACGGACGCCGGGAACTCCATCCGGCCCTGCGGGCGGAAGAACGACGTCCACCCCAATGAGCTGTGGAATACGCTTATTGCCATCGCCTGAAAGATGACAGGTAGGCTGTCCTTCGCTAAAGTCGCACCCGAACATGGCGTCCGCCGCATCTCCCAAGGCTGAACTCGACCCGGAACGGTGGGTCGACGACCATGGCGATTATCTCTTCAACTACGCGCTCTCGCGGCTGCGCGATCCAGTTCAGGCGGAGGACTTTGTGCAGGAAGCATTGCTGGCGGCGTTGAAGAATCATCAGCGCTTTGAGGGCCGGTCCACCGAACGCAGTTGGCTGACGGGAATTCTAAAGAACAAGATTCTCGATCATTTTCGCAAGGCGGGACGTGAAACCTCGTTCACGGATATGGAATTCTATCGGGACGAAGAAGAGCGAACCTTCGAAAACCAGGAATTCCCGGACCACTGGAACAACGCTGCGGCGCCGACCGAATGGAATGCTGCGGGCTCGGCGCTCGACAAGGCGGAGTTTTGGAAGGTGTTCCACGAATGCAGCGGCAATCTGCCGGACCGGATTGCCCGGGTGTTTCTGTTGCGCGAAGTCGACGGCATGCCGAGTCATGAGATTTGTGCCACGCTGAATATCACGGATAGCAATCTGTGGGTGATGTTGCATCGGGCACGCCTGGCATTGCGCCGTTGTCTTGAGGTCAATTGGTTTGGGCTGTCGGCGGAAGCCTCGGAGGAGACGTGAAAGGCCTTTATTCCCGATTGCGCTGGCAGGGTATTCTTTTGCTCGCAGCCATGACGCCGCCCTGCCGACGAATCACCGAGCTCTGTTCAATGCGGATGGAAGGCGTCCGACCGCTCCGCTCCCGCTGGCAATTGCCGGTGCACTTCCTCATCTGCGCCGGTTGCCGCCGGTACCTCCATCAGTTGGAATTCCTCCAAAAGATTGGTACGACCGCGACGACTGCCCCCACCTCGGTGGAACCGATGGGGGAAGCCCGCAAGGAACGCCTCCGCCAGCGCCTTCGTTGTGAACGCCCCGGCTGAGTAGTCCGCAGAGAGTTGTCCGCAGAGAGTTATCCGCAGATTAACGCAGATTCACACAGATTTTAAGAATGAAGAAGGACCGCAGAGAGTTATCCGCAGATTTGCGCAGATGAACGCAGATTTTTAAGAGGAAGAAACCAGCTCAAGATGATTTCTGCATCATCTGCGTCCATCTGCGTCCATCTGCGTCCATCTGCGGACCCTCTTCTTCCCCTATTCGTGTTGATTCGTGAAATTCGTGGGCTCCGGACTGCCCACGAATCGCACGAATCGGCACGAATAAAAGAAAACCGCAGAGAGTTATCCGCAGATTTGCGCAGATTGACGCAGATTTTAAGAAGAAACCGGCTCATGCCGCTTTCTGCAGAATCTGTGTCAATCTGCGTTAATCTGCGGACCCTCTTCTTCCCCGATTGGTGCTGATTCATGAAATTCGTGGGCATTCGACCGCCCACGAATCGCACAAATCTCCACGAATGAAGAAAAGCCGGAGAGAGTTATCCGCAGATTTGCGCAGATTCACACATATTTTGAGAAGAAGAAACCAGCTCAAGATGATTTCTGCATCATCTGCGTAAATCTGCGTAAATCTGCGGACAACCCTTCTTCCTCTGCGGACTTCACGCCGCGTGGAGCAGGACCAAATCTTGGTCCGGGTCAATACCCCATCGCTTGGCAACCGCATCCAATTCAGGCGTGATTCCCCAATGATCAGGCTCAGGTGATCCCAGATGCGACCGATTGGCCCCCTTGAGAGCCATGCATCCTCGATTGTCTCCCACGGCATTGATTGTGGCCATTTCCTCCTCATTCAAGGCCACCTTCCGGACTGCCGCCAATTCAGCCAATTTCACCTCAATCGGTTTCGTGCCCGGCCCCACTTCCTCAATCAAGGTCGGCACCACGTTACGAACCGGTTCATGGGCCAGATTCCAGGCACATGCCAGTTGAAGGGCGGTCAGTCCGTGACGCTCCGCTATGGGACGGAGTTTCTGGAGCTTGCCGAATCCATTATCCACCCAACCGGGCGGACGGAATACGCGGTGATCGGCGGTCCCAAACTGGTGGCCGGGGTGGACATCATCGTGGAAAATGCCACCAAAATCGACCACCCGGGTGATCAACGGGATATCGAAGCGCTGCGCAGCGGGCAGGAGAAGGGAACCCGGCCACGGCTCAAACGGGTTTAAAATGATCATGGCCCAGTCCAACAGGGCACCAAACCGTTCGAAACACAGCAAAAGGTCGAGGGTAAAGCCATTGGCAGGACCAGGTGCAACGCCCAATTCCCCGGTTAAACCAGCATCCACCAGCTTTTGCATCCCGTTCCAGACGGAATCCTGACTGTACCCGATGGAGTCGGGATTATGGAGCAGGAGAACATCAAAGGCCGAAGCCTGACAGCGAGTCAGAGATTTTTCGACGGCCGACCGTAGATAGCTGGCGTAATCCTGAGGCGAACGCAATTGGGGGTCGGTAAAACGGGGGTACCCCTTGGCTCCGTCCCGACGGGTGGCATAGAAATCATGGCCGACGGTGCCGACCAGGCAATAGGAGTCCCGGGGAATTCCTTGAAGAGCACGACCCAAAAGTTCATCGGCCTTACCCAAACCGTAGACATCGGCGGTAATAAAGGTACGAACACCTTGGTCGTAGGCAGAGTGGACAAGGCGAATCCATCGGTCTTCATCGATGGGTTGACCAAAATTCATGAATCGGCCCCCACTCCAGGAACCGAACGAGGTTAGCGTCACATCCATACGTTTAAGGTAGAATAGGTCCTGAGCCATCGGAGGTGCAAACCGAATACAATGTTCCACGTGGAACAAACTTGGCAGTCCGGAGCCGTCGCCTAGCCTTTCCATCGCCTATGTTTGTCTATCCCAAGCGCTACGACGTCATCGTGGTCGGAGCCGGCCATGCCGGGGTCGAGGCGGCCTTGGCGGCGGCTCGGATGGGTTGTGAGACGCTTCTCCTCACCATCAATCTCGATACCATCGGGCAGATGTCCTGTAATCCGGCCATCGGCGGTCTCGCCAAAGGCCATCTGGCCCGGGAGATCGATGCCCTGGGAGGCGAAATGGGCCGAACTACGGACCTCACCGGACTTCAATTCCGGATGCTCAACACCAAGAAAGGCCCCAGTGTCTGGGCTCCGCGGGCCCAATGTGACAAGAAAGCCTACCAGTTTCGCCTCAAATGGGTGTGTGAACGACAGGTCCATCTGGATTGCAAACAGGGTCAAACCGTTCGCTTGCTTCATCAGGACGGTCAGGTGATCGGTGTTGAAACCGCCCTCGAAGTCCAATTCCACGCAACCTGTGTCGTGGTGACGACCGGAACCTTCCTTCGCGGCCTCATGCATACCGGGAGCAACCAGCAGTCCGGGGGAAGAGCTGGAGAATCGGCTGCTTTAGGGCTTTCCGGTTCACTTCAGGAGGTCGGACTCCAATTGGGACGCCTCAAGACCGGTACACCGCCCCGATTGGTGCGCCGCTCGATTGATTTGGACCGATGCCAACCTCAACCGGGCGATGAACCGGTTCCTTGGTTCACGTATTGGAAGGACGATCTGTGGAACGACCCATTGTTCCACGTGGAACATTCGAAGAACGCTGCCTCGTCCTCGCCCTCGACCTCTCCCTATCCCCCCGGGTCCATCCTCGCCCAGCAGGGTCATCAGCTACCCTGCTACCTCACCCGAACCACGCCGCGGACCCGCGAGCTCATCCTGGCCAATCTCCATAAATCCCCCATGTATTCCGGGGTCATCGAGGGGATCGGACCCCGCTATTGCCCCAGTATCGAGGACAAGTTCGTCCGTTTTGCCGATAAAGAGCATCACCAGGTCTTTCTCGAGCCCGAAGGCATCGCCACCGATGAAATCTATGTCAATGGGTTCTCCACCTGCCTTCCCTTCGAGGTTCAAGTGGAGTTGGTTCGGTCCATTGTTGGCTGTGAAAATGCGGAAATCCTCCGTCCGTCCTATGCGGTCGAGTATGATTTCTCCGACCCCACCCAACTCCACTCGTCTTTGGAGACCAAGGTGTGCCGCAACCTATTCCTTGCCGGCCAAATCAACGGCACCTCCGGCTACGAAGAAGCCGGGGCCCAGGGACTCATGGCAGGGATCAATGCCGCGCGTCGGGTTCACGGACTTCCTTCCGTCGTACTCGGACGCGACCAGGCCTACATCGGAGTGCTCATTGATGATTTGGTGACCAAAGGCACCCAGGAGCCGTACCGAATGTTTACCAGTCGCGCCGAATACCGCCTCCTGCTGCGACAGGACAATGCCGATGAGCGACTCACGCCATTGGGACACGAACTGGGCCTGGTCCCCGAATATCGGTACCGTCAGTTCCGAACGAAATGGAATTCCATCGAGACTGAACAAGCCCGGTTGGAATCGACCCATTCCGGCACCCAACGATTGTCTCAATGGCTGCGACGGCCTGAGGTCACCTATACCAACCTGCCAGGGACCCATCCGCCGCTCCCGGAAGAGGTCCGACAACAGGTCGAAATCCGGATTAAATACGCTGGCTACATCGAGCGACAGGAGTTGGAAATAGCTCGCTTTCAGGGACTTGAGAGTCAAATCATCCCCGTGGATTTCGATTATGCCTCGGTACCGAGCCTTCGTCACGAGGCCCGTCAAAAGCTGGGTCGAATCCGACCCCTAACCCTGGGTCAGGCCGGTCGTATCTCGGGTGTGTCGCCTTCGGACGTCTCCATGGTCATGGTGTGGCTCCGCCGACAGTCCCGAATGTCCGCCGATAACACCGTCGAAGAGGATTTATCCGCAGATTAACGCAGATGGACACAGATTCAGAAGAAGAGGTCCGCCCACGAATTTCACGAATCAGCACCAATCGGGGAAGAAGAGGGTCCGCAGAAGAGGGGTCCGCAGATGGACGCAGATTTTCACAGATGATGCAGAAATTGTCCTGAGGTGGATTCTTCATTCTTAAAATCTGCGTAAATCTGTGTAAATCTGCGGATAACTCTCTGCGGTTTTCCCTCATTCGTGGAAATTCGTGTGATTCGTGGCCAGAGGAGGGTCCGCAGATGAACGCAGATTGACACAGATTGTGGAGAAAGCAGCATGAGCCGGTTTCTTCTTCCTAAAATCTGTGTGAATCTGTGTAAATCTGCGGATAACTCTCTGCGGTTTTTCTTCATTCGTGCCGATTCGTGCGATTCGTGGGAGAGGAGGGTCCGCAGATGAACGCAGATGAACACAGATTCTAGGAATGAAGAATTCAGACCAAAACGATTTCTGCCTAATCTGCGAAAATCTGCGTCCATCTGCGGATAAACTCCCCCTCTTCTTTTCATGATTGACCGTGCGGAATTGTTGGAGGCTCTCAGGCCACTCCTCCTTCTCCTGGAGAAGGACCTGCGGGCTCGCACCGATGCGGAATCCGGGATCAAGGCAGGGCTCATGGCCCAGTACGAATCGGCCCGGGCAAGTCGGCGGACGGCGGAGGCCTATATGGTTTGGCGGGATGAACTGGTCACACAGATTGCCGTGGCCTGGGTGCTGGGCACGGTCTTCATCCGGTTCCTGGAGGACAATCAACTGCTCGACCATCCGTGGATCAGCGGTCCGGGCGACCGGAGGAAAACGGCAGAAGACGAACGCGAAGAATACTTCCGGACCAACAAGCTCCATTCCGATCGGGACTACCTGGAACACGTCTTCCGGACGGCGTCCGGACTGCCCGGCCTGAGCCACCTGTTTGATCCGAAGCACAATCCGCTCTGGCAATTCGGTCCCACCGGCGATGCGGCAACCAGGCTCCTCCGCTTCTGGCAGGAACGGAATCCCGACACCGGGATATTAAACCACGACTTCACCGATCCCACCTGGGACACCCGCTTTTTGGGCGACCTCTACCAGGACTTGTCCGAGGCGGCGCGGAAACGTTATGCCCTGCTGCAAACACCCTTGTTCATCGAGGAATTCATCCTCGACCGAACGCTGGACCCGGCCATTCAAACCTTTGGCCTGAAGGGCATCCGGATGATCGATCCCACCTGCGGGTCGGGACACTTCGTGCTGGGAGGGTTCGACCGGATTCTGAAGCGGTGGCAACGCGCCGAGCCGTCCACTCCTGTCCGGGACCTCGCCCAACGCGCCTTGGACTCGGTCTTTGGCGTGGACCTGAACCCGTTCGCGGTGGCGATTGCGCGGTTTCGGTTGCTGATCGCAGCGCTCCGGGCGGTGGGAATTCAGCAGCTCCAGGAGGCCCCGAATTTAAGACTGAACCTGGCGGTGGGCGATTCGTTGCTGCACGGACGACGCTTTGGTGAGTTCGAGATGCAAGGCACCACGCAGCTCGCCTTTGATACCGAGGACAAAGCGTTTCGCGACGAGCTGAAGCACCATTACGAGGTCGAGGACACGGCAACGCTGCGGCGCATCCTTGGGCAGCAATACCACGCCGTCGTGGGCAATCCGCCCTACATCACCGTGAAGGACAAGGCGGTCAGTGAGCTCTACCGGGCCCGCTACCCTTCGTGCGCTGGCAAGTATGCCCTCTCCGTGCCGTTCATGGAGCGCTTCTTCGACCTGGCGGTAAAAGGCGATGGCCAACAGCGACCGGCCGGATTCGTTGGGCAGATCACGTCGAATTCCTTCATGAAGCGGGAGTTTGGAAAGAAGCTCATTGAGGAGTACCTCCCGCTCTGGGAGCTCACGCACGTCCTCGACACCTCGGGCGCTTACATCCCTGGACACGGTACTCCCACGGTCATTCTTTTGGGGAGAAATCAGCCTCCCTTGAATGGCACGATTCGCACGGTGCTTGGAATCCGCGGCGAACCGGCGACGCCCGCCGAACCCGCGCTGGGCCTTGTTTGGCAGGCCATCCTTCAACAAATCGACGAACCCGGCAGTGTCAGTGAATGGCTGAGCGCAGCAAACTCACCGCGAGCCAATTTTCATCGGCATCCGTGGAGCATAGGTGGCGGAGGTGCGGCGGAGTTGAAGGATTCGATTGAAGAGAACGTAACGAAGACGCTAGGCGGCTTAATCGAAGAAGTAGGACGCATGACTCACACGGGCGATGACGAAGCCTTTGTATTCGAATCGCAGTTGATGGAGCGCAAACGCCTAGGGAAATTCTCGGTAGCATACGTCGAAGGAGAAAACGTCCGTGACTACGTTGTCTTTGCGTCAGGTTCCTGCGTGTTCCCTTACAGCGGCGCAACGGCAACGGCGCTGGATTCACTTCCAACAGAGTTATCGCAGCATTTCTGGCCGCTTCGGACAGGTTTGAAGAATCGACGAGACTTTGGTCTACTTATCGAGGAACGGGGCCTTGCATGGTGGGAGCACTCAATGTTTTTTCCCCGGCGCTTCCTGCGGCCAACTGGAATCGCCTTTGCGTTTGTCGCCACGCAAAACCACTTCGCAATAACTGGAAGCGCCCGCGTTTTCAACCGCCACGCACCTGTCATGCAATTTAAGGCGGCTTCTGATAGTAGCGATGCCCTCCGTATTCTTGGCACGCTAAACTCATCTCTTGCCTGCTTTTGGATGAAGCAGATTTTTCACAACAAAGGCAGTACGGTGGACCAACACGGCGCTCGTCAACGCACTGCAGCATTCGAGGATTTCTACGAACACGACGCAGGAAAGCTAGCTAATTTTCCCGTTCCGGCACGTCAGCCCACCCAGCTCCCGGCCTTGCTCGTCCAAACCAGCACGGCCCAGCAGGCCCAAACGCCGACGGCCACGCTGGCGAGTTGGGGTGGTCCCGTGGGCAGCGACCTCCGACGGTGGCTGGCCACTGCCCGCGATGAATGGCATCGCCAGCGTCGGCAGATGGTCGCCTGGCAGGAGGAACTGGATTGGCAGATTTATGAGTCGTTCAAGCTGATCGAGGCCCGGGACGGGTTGAATCAACCGGAGGGTACGGTGCAGATACCGCCCGACGGAATCGAACTCGGCCAACGGGCCTTCGAAATCGTCCTCGCACGACGCATGGCCGCAGGCGAAGTCCAGACCACCTGGTTCGAACGGCACGGCTCCAAACCCATCACGGAGGTCCCGACCCATTGGCCCGTCGCGTATCGCGAGCTGATCGAGCGCCGTATCCAACGTATTGCGGACGACTCGAACATCCGTCTCATCGAGCAGCCCGAATACAAGCGCCGTTGGAACACAGAGCCATGGGACGATCAATTGGAAAAGGCGCTGGAAAAGTGGCTTCTCGACCGCATCGAACGCTCGATCGGTCGTGACCTCAATGCCCCCGAAGGCAGCGAAGCCGCGCACGCGTATCAGCCGAAGGTCGAACTCCTCACCACCCAGGAGATCACCGATCTTGTCCTCGACCGCGACTTCCGCGAGGCCGCCGAAGTGTACCGGGGTCGGCCCGATTTCGATCCCCACGCCCTCGTGGCCGAATTGATCCAAAGTGCCGCTGTTCCGTTCCTCCCGGGTCAGCGCTACAAGGAGACCGGTCTGCGCAAACGCGTTGTCTGGGAAGAGACCTGGGACAAGCAACGCGCCGAGGATGCCATTGACGAACAGGTCGGACTCAATGCCCCGAACCTCACCGACACCGAGCGGAAGCGCCTCGAAGCCGAGGCCAAGATGCTTAAGGCCGAACGGATTGGCGATATTCCAGTCCCGCCGAAATATGCCAGTGCCGATTTCCGGTCGTCCACCTTCTGGTCCCTGCGCGGCAAGCTCGATGTGCCGAAGGAACGGTTCATCAGCTATCCCGGATGCAGCCGCGAAGGCGACGCTTGTCTGACCGTCGCCTGGGCGGGGCTGGACCATCTCCAACAAGCAAAAGCCCTGGCTGGACACTACGGCACGCTGCAAGCGACCGGTGCGGGTCAACCGAGGCTCCTGCTGGTGTTGGCTGGCCTGAACGAACTGTTGCGGTGGCTGAAGCAGTGGCACAATGAGGTGGACCCCGAGTTTGGCCTCAAGATGGGCGACTACTACGAAGAATACGTCCGCGAAGAAGCGAAGCGCTTCGGCAAATCCCTGTTGGACCTGAAACAAATCGCCCAGAGATTATAATCCGCAGATTAAAAGAGGAGATTTGCCCACGAATCGCGCGATTCTGCACGAATAAGAAGAAGACCACAGAGGAGTTATCCGCAGATGAACGCAGATGAACGCAGATTTTAAGAAGGAAAAATCTACCTCAAGACAGATTCTGAAGAATCTGTGAAAATCTGCGTTCATCTGCGGACCTTCCTCCCTCGGCAGAAGGTTATCCGCAGATTCACGCAGATTAAAAGAGGAGATTTGCCCACGAATCGCGCGAATCTGCACGAATAAGAAGAAGACGACAGAGGAGTTA
>CAITXU010000264.1 GCA_903896505.1 uncultured Verrucomicrobiota bacterium
ACACCAGCTATGGTTCGATGGACCAACTCCATCAATTCTCGTCGACGTTCATGGAGTTGAACCGGCACTTGGACCGTCACGTCCGGGCTTATGCCCGGGCGCTGGATTGGAACCTGGGAGGGCGTCGCTTGGTCATGAGTGACTGTTGGGTGAATATCATGCCTTTTGGCACGGCCCACAGCCTCCACCTCCATCCCAATTCAGTCGTCAGCGGGACCTATTACGTCGCAACCCCCAAGGGCTGCGCCGGCTTGAAATTTGAAGACCCCCGCCTGGCAAGCCTCATGGCTGCTCCCCCGCGCACGGATGGATGCCGCCCGGCCAATCAAGTCTTCGTCACCTACCCGGCTCAGGTCGGAAATGTCATCCTCTTTGAAAGTTGGATCCGGCATGAGGTCGCCTCGAATCAAGTCCAGTCCGAACGCATCAGCCTGAGCTTCAATTACCACTGGGCCTAAACCAGCCTCCATCTTCCAGCTTTCGGCCTTTCACCATGTCATCCCCCTCCCTGCAAAAATGCCTCCTCTCTGCGGTGGACGCGGCCCGCGAGGTGGGTGATTTGATGCGGGTTAACCGCCTCCGTCCGAAACGGATCAACCTAACCACCGCCCACGACCTCAAGCTTGAATTGGACGTTCGAAGTCAGCGGAAAATCACCCGGCATCTGGCGCGAAATCACCCGGATATTCCCGTTTTGGGCGAGGAGGAATCAGACCCCACGCATGCGGATTCCCCTTTCCGCTGGGTGGTCGATCCGATTGATGGAACGGTAAATTTTGCGTCAGGCATTCCCCATGCCTGTGTCAGCATCGCCCTGGAGGAACGGACGGATGAGGGGGCTTTCGAATCCGTGGTGGGGGTGATTTATGATCCCTTCAACGACGAACTTTGGACCGCCCGAAAAGGAGGAGTGGCCCGGCGGAACAATCGCCCCATCCGCCCCAGCACTCCGACCGAACTCTCCCAATCCATGGTTTCGCTCGGATTTGCCCAGAGCGATGTGAGTCTGAACACGAGTCTGCGGTACTTCACGATTCTGACTCCCAAGGTCCGCAAATTACGCATCATGGGTTCAGCGGCATTGGCGATGGCCTACGTTGCTGATGGACGGTTTGACGCCTATCTGGAAACCGGGTTGAGGCGATGGGATATTGCAGCCGGGCGGCTGATACTCGAGTGCGCCGGTGGTGTCGCAGAATGCCTTCCCCTCTCCGGCGAGCACGTATTCGCGGTAAAATGTCACAATGGGCAGTTGGGGCCGGAGCTTGCCCGAACGCTCTGACTCTTTCACGATGCGTCGATGAAATGGATTGTCGCACTTCTCGGGCTCTATTTGGGGCTGGGAGCAGCTCAGGCAGGGACGGCCGTCCAATTTCGAACGGTTTTTGGCGACCTGGAGGTCGAACTCTTTGATCAGCAAAAGCCCACCACAGTTTCCAATTTTCTCAACTACGTCTATTCGGGACGCTACACGAACACATTTTTTCACCGGTTGGTTCCTGGATTCGTGGCTCAGGGCGGAGGATTCATCGTGGTCGACCCCGGCACGCCGCAGGCAACGATCTATGATGTCGATACCGATCCTTCGATCACCAACGAGTTCCATGTCGGGCCGATGATCAGCAACCTGGCTGGCACCGTGGCCATGGCCAAGACCTCGGACCCAAACTCCGCCAACAGCCAGTTCTTTTTCAATCTGGCGGACAATTCAAAATCACTCGATAACACCAATAATTCCGGCGGATTCACCGTTTTTGGGCGTGTGATCGGCGGAACCAACCTTTTGAGTTTGTTCAGCGGTTTCAGCGATTTTGGGAGCCTCCCGAAAAACCGTCCTGCCACCAACGTGATCGTGGATTTAAACCCCGCGCTAAACGGTATCGACAGCGGTCCCTTTGGGGAGATTCCGTTGCTTCGCCTCAATACTAATTTTGTGGTGATTAACACCAACTTCCCGGCCGTTGGAACCAATCTGCGCCCCCAATTGTTCTTCGACCCGACCAACTTCATCTTTGTCGACATCTCCACGCTGAACGTGCACGTCCGCCCACGCCCCAACGGAGATCGGGAGATTTCCTGGCAGTCCGCTGTCAATGCAACCAATACGGTGGAATACACAACGAAGTTCCCTCCTTCCTGGCAGGTATGGACCAATTTGGTCCATCCTCCGTCCGGAACTAACGTAGTTATCGATACATCGTTGGACTCGAGGCGGTTCTTTCGCGTCCGACTGTCCTATTGAACCCCTACCCCAATCTACTTTTGTCAAGAATCCACAAGGCTTGCCGCCCGACCGCGGTTGGGGCAACCTGCATCCAAATGAGAGTCATTGCGTGGCTATTGGGTTCGGTACTCCTGGCGTTGGGGTTACAGGCGGGAACTCTGGTCCGCTTTCAAACACCGCTCGGCAACATGACCTTCGAGCTGTTTGATACCACTGCCCCGCTCACAACCAGCAACTTTCTGGCCCACCTGAACGCAGGAGACTATCGGGACGGGATCATGAACGAGATTCTACCCGTGAATCTCCAATATGCGGCAGGTTTCGGCTGGCTGGCGATTACCAACCGGGGGACGGCGTCGGCCGATTTTTTCCAACGGATTTCAACCGCCCCCCTTCCTTCGGAGTCGCTGCTCCAGAATGCCTACCCCAACTATCCGGGCACCCTGGCCGCAAAGATTGTCGGCACCCCCAGCATCGACCCCACGAAGCACATTTTGACTCTGCCCACCAATTCAAGCCCTCTTCAATTTGTCCTCAACCTGGGGTACAACTCCCAGTTCGATCCTTATCCCATATTGATCGGCACTAATGGAGTCAATCTGACGGTCCAGCCTCCCAACACCAATCAATTCGATACCATCACCACCAATTGTGTTGTGGTCACCAATTGCATTTCCGTGACGAATTGCGTGATCACGACGAATTGCACCTATGTGACGAATCGGTATCAGTGGGTTCCGAATTTCACCACCTTCGGAATATTGCAGCTGGGTTCCGACACCTACTCCAAACTGCTCTCGTTCACCTATTTTCCCCGAACCCCCGAGACCAACATTCTCATTCCTGAATTGGTTCTTCCTCCTCCCATCAATTCCACGAACCTCTACTTTCCCGTAGTGGAATTGAACCGCTCCGCCATCGAACAAGGGAAATTTGATTTCAGCCAAGTTGTGTCGGTCGACGTTTCCACGACCAGCCCACCCCGGGTAGCCGCGAATCGGGGGACGAATGGCCTCGTTAAAATCTCCTGGGATAGCTGGACCAATGCCGTGAACATGGTCCAATACACGACGAATCTTCTCGAATACACCCCCAATCATCCTACGGGAATCACCTGGGTGACCCTGACCAATCTGAACAACCCTCCCCCAGGAACCAATGTGGTGGTGGATTCCAACACTGGTAAAGGACGGTTTTACCGAGTCATCATCCGTTGATTATGCCTGGGTGGGCTTCCATTCCGGCACTCAAGCCCTTCACTGCTGATACAGATCAGGTGTTTTCTGAGCCCGTATGATCGCCTTCTTTGGAGGGTTTGTCGCAGGGGCGGTTCATGTGGTGACGGGTCCCGACCATCTCGGTGCCGTGGCTCCGCTTGCCCTCCACGGAAGATTCCGTGCCTGGTGGGAAGGCGTCCGATGGGGATGCGGGCATTCGGTCGGGGTCATTCTGGTTGGAATTGCGGCATTGGGCCTACGGGAGGCCTTTCCACTCGCCCTTCTGTCGGCAGGAAGTGAACGCCTTGTCGGGGTATTGCTGATCGGCATTGGAATCTGGACCTGGCTCCAAGCGCGAAGGATCACCGTTCATCGACATGCCCATGAGCACAATGGATTATCCCATGCTCACGAACACCTTCATCTGAGCGGAGAATCTCCGTCTGCGCATCGACACTCCCATGCTGCGGTTGGAATCGGTACGCTCCATGGTCTGGCGGGAAGCTCCCACCTGCTGGGAATTCTACCGACTCTCGCATTTCCAAGCCTGAAGGATTCCGCCGCCTATCTCGCAGGGTTCGCTCTGGGAACAATCGTCGCGATGGCTCTCTTTGCTTCCGGTATGGGCTGGTTGGCACAACGGTTCGCCGCCCATGGAACTGCATTCTATCGGGGGTTATTGATGAGCTCCGCTGGTTTTGCCATTGCGCTCGGAGGCTGGTGGCTTTGGACAACCCCTTCGACGGTCTAATGGTCCGTTTCCATGACCATTGGTCAAAGCCGGGCGCGGCTGGCGCTTGCGCCCAATGGCAAGACCGAACTATCCTTCCGCTGCTGAATTCGATTTCATGAAATCTCCTCTTCATATCGCCGTAACCGGTGCCGCCGGTCAGATTGGTTATTCCCTGCTCTTCCGAATTGCGTCCGGTGCCATGTTCGGTGGCGAACAACCCGTCGTACTGCACTTGATCGAAGTCGAACCTGCCCTCAAGGCACTGAATGGCGTGGTCATGGAGTTGGAAGATTGCGCTTTTCCGTTGCTCCGGGGGGTCCTTCCCACGGCACGGTTGGAAGAGGGTTTCGCCGGGGTCCATTGGGCACTGCTGGTCGGAAGCGTGCCCCGAAAACAGGGTATGGAGCGCAAGGACCTTCTCGGTATCAATGGCAAAATATTCACCGGCCAGGGAAAGGCTCTCGCCAGCCATGCATCCCCCGATGTCCGAATTTTGGTCGTGGGCAACCCATGCAATACCAATTGCATGATCGCGATGAACAACGCCCCGGAGATTCCCAAAGACCGGTGGTTCGCCATGACCATGCTCGACCAGAATCGGGCGACGGCTCAACTGGCCCGCAAGGCCGGCAAATTGGTAGGAGACGTTCGAAAGATGGCCATCTGGGGAAACCACAGTTCGACCATGTATCCCGACTTCTACAACGCCGAGATTCTCGGGCAGCCGGTTCCCGACGCTATCGGAGACGATGCGTGGCTCAAGGAAACCTTCATTCCAACCGTTCAAAAGCGAGGTGCGGCCATTCTGGAGGCCCGCGGACTCAGTTCCGCAGCATCGGCGGCAAATGCTGTCGTCGACACAGTCCGGGCGCTGACAAACCCAACCCCTTCCGGTGACTACTTCAGCGTGGCTACCTGCTCAGATGGCTCCTATGGAATCGAGGAAGGACTGATTTACAGCTTCCCGACCCGTACCGATGGTAAGCGATGGGAGATTGTTCAAGGTGTTTCCGTGAATGATTTCAGTCGGTCCCGCATTACCGCCACCGAAAACGAGCTCAAGGAGGAAAAGGCTCTGACCCACGACCTCCTCCCTCATTGATTCTTCTTGGAAAAGGGGATTCCAGCCATATCGAGTCTGGTCTAATCCCACCTGATTTCCGCCAAACATGAATCGCCGGACCTACCCTCTCTTATTTGTCCTCGTTGCCGTCATCGTCAGCGGATGCGCCCGCTCCCGTGCCGTCACCTCAACGGGACTTTCCTATTGGCCACCGGGGTCGCCGCCCCGGGAATTACCCCCTGAATTGACTCCAAAAACCAAGGCGACCACCAAACCGTAGTCCCAAAGGCTTCAGCCCAGCATCCAGGCGATGATGGCCTTCTGAACGTGGAGTCGATTTTCCGCCTGGGTGAATATGGTCGCGGCGTTGCGTTCCAAGGTTTCTGCATCGATTTCGTGCCCCCGATAGGCTGGGAGACAGTGCATCACTAGTACCCCCGGTTTGGCCGCGGCAACCAGTGCCTCATTGATTTGGTATCCTTGCAGCGCTCGAAGGCGGTCGGCAGCCTCCGCCTCTTTTCCCATGGATACCCAGACATCGGTGTAAAGAAGGTCCGCACGGCGAGCGGCGAGGGTGCAATCAACAACCAACTCCACCGTGCCGTTACCGACAACAATCCGTTCCGTCACGGAGGTCGGGTGGAGATGCCAGTCCGCACCTTCTCCGGCTCCGGCTCGACGTAGGAGGTCGGGAGCTGGCCAATAGGCTCGAGGTGCGGCGATCCTGAGCTCAAACCCGAGCTTTGCCGCCGCAAAAATCCAACTGGCCGGCACGTTGCAGGCACCGTCCCCGACAAAGGTCACCACACTTCCCTCGATGGACCGTCCGGTCAGCTCCTCGAACGTAAAAATATCGGTCAGGATTTGGCAGGGATGCTCCTGGTCTGTCAGCGCATTGATGGTGGGAATTCGAGAGTACGCGGCAAATTCCTCCACATCCGATTGGGCAAAGGTCCGTATGACCGCTCCGTGCAGCATGCTGCCCATCACTCGGGCTGTGTCCTGAATGGGCTCACCCCGACCCAACTGAATATCAGCAGCACTCAAAAAAAGAACCTCAGCCCCGAGCTCCCTCAACCCCACTTCAAAACTAACGCGTGTCCGCGTTGATGACTTGGAAAACACCAGTGCCCATGTCTGCCCGGTCAGAGGACGGGCGTGAAGTCGGCGGTGCAGCTTGAATTCCGGGACGCGCAAAAGGATGGCCCGCATGTCGAGGGCGGACAACGATTCAAGACTCAACAGATGTTTCATGACGGGGATTTCCCAGGGCACCAGCGGAAAACCATTTTGATACGCAAGGGCGGGCGGTGACGTCACGAACTAACTTGCTCTTGACGCAAGAAAAACACGAGGCACCTGCCTGCCTAGAGGATCGTATCTCCACCCCACCGTCACTCGTGGATTGAAATGAGACGGCGAAAGGCGCAGCTTCCCCCTGCCATGAAGTTCATTTTAACGACGCACAACGTCACTCTGACCGATGCCATCGAGCAACATATCCTGGCTCGGCTGGAGAAATTGGAGCACATCGACCGCTGGCTGTTGGATGCCCGGGTCACCCTGGAAAAGGACCATGCTCCCAAAACGCCGGAAAACAGCTATAAATGCGGCATCCGACTGGGTGTCCGCGGCAACGATCTCTATGCGGAAGACAAGGAAGCTGATTTGTACAAGGCCATCGATTTGGTCACCAAGAAATTGGAGCAACAAATCCGCAGCAAACACAGTCGCGTGAAGGCAAAAACTCACAAAGTGGCCGCCCGGCTCAAGGAAAAGCGGCAGTCGGTCAAAGACTAGTGTGATCTTCCGCGCGCGCATTGTACTGCCCATTACCGCGCCGCCCGTTGAGGACGGCGCGGTCTTGATTTCCGGGGACCGCATTCAGTGGGTGGGTGCATGGAAAGACCTGGCCCCACATGCCTCGGTCCCGGTCGAAGATTTGGGCGAAGTCATCCTCCTTCCCGGGCTCGTCAACGCCCACTGCCACCTCGAATACACCCATCTTGCGGGCATTCTGGCACCCCCTAAGTCGTTTCCGGACTGGATTAAATCCATTCTCACCGCCAAGTCGGCTTGGGGATTCTCGGACTATGCCGTGTCCTGGATCGATGGAGCCCGCCAACTCCTGCAATCCGGAACGACCACAGTGGCCGATATTGCCTCCGTACCGGAATTGCTGGATGTGGTTCGCCCCTCCACTCCGCTTCGGGTCCATTCCTTCCTCGAAATGACCGGCATACGAAGTCGGCGTCCCGCGGAGGAAATCGTGTCCGAAGCGGCCCATCTCCTCTCGGAACTCCCTGGAAATCCCGAAACGGTCGGGCTTTCGCCTCACGCGCTGTATTCGACCATGCCCGAATTGCTGGAGGTTACCGCCCGAGTGGCTGCTGAAAAAAGGTGGAAAATCTCGATGCACGTCGCCGAATCGATCTCCGAATTCGAGATGTTCATGTATGCCCGTGGACCGATGTTCGACTGGCTTGCGCCTCAGCGGGCACGTCGTGACTGTGGCAGCGGTTCACCCGTGCGGATTTGCGAGCGCCATGGGATTTTGAGTCCCGACTTCATTGCGGCCCACGTCAATTATCTCTGGCAGGATGACGCACATCGACTGGCATCGCATGGAGCCCATGTTGCCCACTGTCCTCAGAGCCACGCCTATTTCCGACATCATCGATTTCCGCGGGTGGAGCTTCAGGCGGCAGGGGTCAATGTTTGCCTTGGCACCGATAGCCTGGCCTCCACCCGGGTATCCAGCGCCCATCATCCCCGACTCTCGCTCTTCGATGAGATGACCGCATTGAGTCATTCCGATTCCTTGATTACACCCCGTGAAATCCTTGAGCTTTCCACCCGAAACGGGGCCCGTGCACTGGGGCGAACGGGATTGATTGGAGGATTGGCGATCAACAGCCTGGCTGACTTCATTACCCTTCCCTACCATGGTCCCCTCTCGGATGCAGAGGCCAGGGTTGCATCGCATACCGGCAATGTTCAGGCCACCTGGGTGGGCGGAGACTGTGTATGGCGGAATCCCGATCGGACTTGATCCTCCATCCGCCGCCCAATGTGATGATCCTGGGAGCCACAGGCACCTTGGGCCGGGCGTTGGTGTCCGCTTTTGCCGATGCCGGATGGTCCGCCACGGCGGGATGGCACAAAAGTCAGCCACCGTCGGACTCCGGAGAAATCCTCTGGTCGCAGATGGATATCACTGATCTGACAAGCCTCCGCCGCGGTATCACGCAACATGTGACTCGCTGGGGACGACTCGACGCCCTTGTGAATGCCGCAGGCGTCGCGTTCGAAGGTCTCTTGCCTCGACAATCAGCCACCGACTGGGACCAAGTGCTTCACTTGAATCTGACCGGTTCCCTTCTTTGTGCCCAAGCGGCCCTTGAAGTCATGGAAAAGCAGGGTCACGGCCACATGATCCTCACCGGCAGCCATGCCGGACGCACGGGAGCGGCGGGCTTGACGGCCTACGCCACAGCCAAAGCCGCCCTCCACGGATTGACCCAGGACCTCGCCCGGGAGGCCGGTCCTTTCGGGATTCGTGTCAACGCGGTGCTACCTGGAGTCCTCGAGTCCGCGATGACTCGAAACGTTTCACCCAAGCGTCGAGAGGAATGGATACAAGCCAACCACCTCCGCCAACTTAACCAACCCGGGGAGGTGGCCCGGTTCGTTGTGTTTCTTGCCGGGATGCGTCAGGCGAGTGGTCAATTGTTCCAACTCGACAGTCGTCCAAGTTCAGTCTTTTGAGGCACAGGTTCCCCCATGCACTCCCTGGATGACCTTCTCCGTGTCCAACTGGACGAAATGTCTAAAAATGGGCTTCGACGACAACTCCGGCGTCTGGATGCTGCAGGACCTTGCCGCCTGACCATTCAGGGGAGGACCTTTCTGAACTTCTCGTCGAATGACTACCTTGGACTCAGTCGGCATCCGACCGTCCTGCGAGCCTCGAGCGAGGCCATCGAACAATGGGGGAGCGGAAGCCGTGCGTCCCGCCTTGTTTGCGGGTCCCTCGGTATCCATCACGAACTGGAGGAAACCCTCGCCAACTGGAAACAAACCGAGGCCGCCCTGCTGTTCAACAGCGGGTTTTCCGCCGCCATTGGCGTTATACCCGCCCTCGCGGGCCCCGCAGACCTGATCCTCGCCGACCGACTGGTCCATGCTTGTTGTCTCGACGGGGCGCGCCTGAGCCGGGCGCAGCTCCGTGTCTTCCGACATAATGATCTGGACCATTTGGAACTCCTCCTTCAACGGGCGCGAAAGAACCATTTGGAAGGTCAGTCGGCCCGAAAAATTTGGATACTGGCGGAAAGCGTTTACTCGATGGACGGAGACCAAGCCCCTCTTCAAGGCCTGGTCGAACTGAAGGAAAGATTTGGTGCCTGGTTGATACTGGACGAAGCGCATGCCACCGGTCTCTTTGGAGCTCAACGGACAGGACTGGCCGAATCGGAAGGTGTGTCCGGCAGGGTCGAAGTGCACCTCGGAACCTTGGGTAAGGCATTGGGTTCGTCGGGTGGCTACGTCTGCGGGTCGCGAACCCTGATTGATTTCCTCGTCCACCGGGCACGATCCCTCATTTACTCCACCGCTTCGCCCCCATCCACCTTGGCTGCTGCGCTGGCAGCCATCCAAATCGTTCGGTCTGAAGAAGGAACCAGCCTTTCCGCCCAAGCCTGGGCCAGAGCCCGACAACTGAATGGTGTCTTGTCACTCACCACGCTCCTTCACAACGGACCGACTTCAGCCATTCTTCCCAAGATGGTCGGCGAGAATCAGGCGGCCTTGGACCTCTCGGCTCGGTTGTTTGACCGTGGCATCTTTGTTCCGGCGATTCGGTATCCGACCGTGCCCGTGGGAGAGGCTCGCCTGCGATTTACTGTCAGTGCAGCTCATTCGGAGGAAGACATCGATTTTGTTCGCCAGGTCCTTGCGGAAACCACCTGAACATCACCCGCAATGCATCCTCTGGCCCACCTCGACCACGACTACGTCTGGCACCCCTTCACCCAGATGAAGGACTGGCTGAAACGCGAACCGGTTGTGTTGGTGAAAGGTCGTCGCAGCACGGTCACCGATGCCCACGGTAAGACCTACATTGACGCGAACTCCTCGATCTGGACCAATCTGCATGGCCACAGTCATCCCGCCATCAACCGGGCGATTCGGCAACAGTTGAGAAGGGTCGCTCACACCTCGGCCCTTGGACTCGCCAATGAACCGGCAAGCCGCCTGGCGGAACAACTGATCCAGCGGGTGGACCAAAAGCGCAAGTCTGGCTCCGTCCGGTCCAATCGGCTTCAAAAGGTTTTTTTCTCCGATGACGGCTCCACTGCGATGGAAGTCGCCCTCAAGCTTGCCTACGAATTCACTCGCCGGACCCGGGGGCCAAAATCCCAGCCGCGATTCCTAAGTCTCGAGGGGGCCTATCACGGTGATACGGTGGGGGCGGTCAGCCTGGGGCACATTGATCTCTTCCATCAGGCGTATAGCGGATTGCTCTTTCGATCGGAGTCGGTCATGGCCCCGTATTGCTACCGCTGCCCATACAATCGGGCGTCGCCGCAACGGGCCGATGCCAGGGACTACCGTCAGTGCCACTTGGAATGCGTTCAAAAAGTCGAACGCGTCCTGAGCACCAGCAAACGACAGAAGCGCCCCATCAGTGCGTTTGTCTTCGAACCCGGAATCCAAGGCTCTGCAGGGATGATTCCCCAACCCAAGGGTTGGCTCAGGCTGGTCACGGATATGGCCCGGGACCATGGGGCTCTCTTGATTGCCGATGAAGTCCTCACCGGACTTGGTCGATCCGGACTCGGTGACAACCGTTCTTCGCCAATCCTCGGCAGTCAACGGGAGGATGTTCAACCGGACATGGCGGCCCTCGCCAAGGGATTAACCGGTGGTTATCTCCCGCTCGCCGCAACCCTCACCTCCCAGGCCATCTTCGACGCCTTCCTCGGAGAATACGCCGAGTTCAAGACCTTCTTCCACGGACATAGCTATACAGCCAACCAACTCGGTGCCAGTTCGGCCCTGGCCAGCCTGGAGTTATTGGATTCCGAACACAGTCCATCCCATCGTCTCAATCTGGAAGAGCACCTGCGGAAAGCTCTCCAACCGCTCTGGGACCAGCCCCATGTGGGTGATATCCGGCAGGTGGGACTGATCGTCGGCATCGAGTTGGTCAAGGACTGGACCCGGCGAACTCCCTATGATTTGACGGAACAAGCCGGCATTCGGGTGACGCAGGCCATGGCAAAGCGGGGAGTCCTCACCCGCCCCATTGGGAACGTGATCGTGTTGATGCCGCCCTATTGCACCACGCAACGCCAGGTCGGAAAAATCGTGACCGCCTTACATGAAGCCATGGAAGAGGTCCTATGACCGTCTGAAACTGAAGGCGAACATCACCAGGGAAACGGCCAGGGGCCGTTGGTTCGTTCCCAGAGCCATGCGAAATCCTTGTTGCCCCGGGCGTCCCAACCATTCCCGTACACATCAAACCAGTTGTGCACCTCCGGGCCGGTCCGCGGGTCCTGCCACTTGTGGATTTCCACAT
>CAITXU010000265.1 GCA_903896505.1 uncultured Verrucomicrobiota bacterium
ATGTGGAAATCCACAAGTGGCAGGACCCGCGGACCGGCCCGGAGGTGCACAACTGGTTTGATGTGTACGGGAATGGTTGGGACGCCCGGGGCAACAAGGATTTCGCATGGCTCTGGGAACGAACCAACGGCCCCTGGCCGTATCCATGGTAATCTCGTCCACGAAGATGAGGGTTTTCCACTTGAGCCTGCCGAATGCAACGGGATTTTGAGGGAAACAAGATCGGTTGAAAGCTATCCGCTAATGCCGTTCGAGTGGCATTTAGGCCTTGCGTCCCCATCTCAAACCCTGTTCAACCGGCGCGTGCCAATCAAGTTTACGCCGGTGCCGGGTGCCGTGGTTGCGGCGAAGGGATTCCGGGTTTCTGGAGTTTTTTGCGACATCAAGCGGTTGGGGACGGGCAAGGGTTCCAACAAGGGAGCGAAGCGAGACCTGGCGCTTCTGGTCAGCGAGGTGCCGTGTTCGGCCGCCGGCATGTTCACCACCAACCAAATCTGTGCCGCACCGGTCAAGGTCTGTGTGTCGCGGATGGCCAAGGGCATGGCCCAAGCCGTGGTCATCAATAGTGGCAATGCCAATGCCTGCACGGGCAAGCAGGGGATGAAGGACGCCCTGGCCATGACCCGGTTGACTGAAAAGGTCCTGGAGGTGGCCGATGGCTATTCGCTGGTGGCTTCCACAGGCCGAATCGGCGTTCCCATGCCGATGGAACAAGTCACGGCGGGCATCCAGGCGGCGGCTCTCGAATTGGGAGCCAGTGAACAGCATGCCGCATGGGCCTGCGAGGCCATCATGACCAGCGATAGTCGTCCCAAGTCGTTGGCCATCGAATTCAAGCTGGGACGCAAGACGGTCCGAATCGGAGGCATGTGCAAAGGGGCGGGAATGATTCAGCCGGGAATGAGTTCCAACGGTGCCCGACCGGCGGCTTTGCCCGGCGTGCCCGCCGGATTGCATGCCACCATGTTGGGATTCATCACTACCGACGCCGCCATCGAAGCTTCGGCGTTGCAACTGGCCCTCCGGGAGGCGGTGGCTTCCAGTTTTAATTGCATCACGGTCGATGGCGACATGAGCACCAACGACACCGTGTTGGTCCTCGCCAATGGACAGGCTGAAAACCCCATCATCCGGCGGTCAGCCAAGGCCAAAGGGCCGCCAACCCGCGATTTTGTTGTTTTCCAACAAGCCCTCCAACATGTCTGCCTCGAGTTGGCCAAGATGATTGTCCGGGATGGCGAGGGCGTGCACCGGGTGGTGACTCTGCGTCTGAGCGGTGCCCGGGACGTCCCGGAAGCCGACGCGGCGGTCCGTTCGGTGGCGAACAGTGCCCTCGTGAAAACCAGTTGGCACGGGGGTGACCCCAACTGGGGGCGGATCATCGATGCCTTGGGCTATAGCCCGGCACAGATTGTCGAAAGCAAGGTCGACATCGGGTACAGCGCCCCCGGAAGTCGCAAGGTCTTGTGGAGCCTGAAGCGGGGACAGCCCACCTCCGTGACCTTCCCGGAATTGTGTGCCGCGGTGGCACCCGCCGAGTTCGATTTACATATCCGGCTGAACCTCGGAAAGGGTTCCGCTGTTCTCTATGCAGCGGACCTGACGGAAGCCTATGTGGAATTCAACAAGGGCGATGTGGGCGACCCCACCAGCCTGGGGGGCTAGTGGCGTGTGACCGAGGTTAGACGGTCCATTGTTCTGCCGCCTTGACCGTATTGGCCATCAGCATGGCAATGGTCATGGGTCCCACACCGCCGGGGTTGGGAGTGATTTTACCGGCGATGGGTTGGACCTCGGCAAAGGCCACATCGCCCACCAGGCGTGTCCCGCCGGTGGAGGGGTCGGGAATCCGGTTGACTCCCACGTCAATGACGACCGCCCCGGGTTTGACCATGTCTTTTCGGACAAACTCGGGCGACCCCATTGCTGCGATCAGGATGTCGGCCCTCAGGCAATGACTTCGGATATCGCGGGTGCCGCTATGGATGATGGTCACGGTGCCGTTAGCCCTGGGTCCGCGTTGGATCAACAGGCTGGCAAGCGGTTTCCCGACAATATTGCCGCGACCGAGAATGACCACCTCGGCTCCGTCGATCACCGTTCCAGAGCGAACCAACAACTCTCGAACGCCACCCGGGGTGCACGGAACGAAACCACCCGATTCACCCAAAAGCAGGCGGCCTGCGTTTAGGGGGTGAAAGCCATCGACATCCTTTCGTGGGTCCACCCGGGCGAAGACCTTGGTGGCATCTATGCCCTTGGGAAGCGGTGCCTGAACGAGGATGCCATGCCATCGAGGGTCTGCATTCGCCTTGTCGATCAAGGACAACAATTCCCTTTCGGAGGTCGATGCGTCCAGGACCCGCGTCTCTGAATGGATTCCGAGCTCCGCCGCCTTCTTTTCCTTCATCCCCACGTAGACCTGGGACGCCGGATCTTCACCGACACGAATGAAGAGTAGCCCGGGACGAATCCCTCGCTGGAGCAGAAGCGAAACCCGGGCGGAGGTCTCGGTGTGGACGTCCCGGGCAAAGGCCCGTCCGTCGATCAAATTGGTCATCCTACGGGGATTACTGGGCCAGCTTGACGTCGGTCACCTTGATGAGGGGAGTTCTCCATCGCTTGTCCCGCCATTCGGTACCCGACACGATCACGGGACGTCCCAGATAGGTTTTCAAGTCGACGTTGGTGCTCTCGCTTACCAGGTAATTGAGCAGTCCCTCGCCCAGAGATGAGCGCAGTTCGAAATACCCGGGAGCTTGAATATTCCAGGCGCGCCGCAGCATGCCCTCGCGAGTGACTTCCCGGGGAACCGAGGGGTCTCCTGGAATCAGGATGGGAGCGGTGGGTTGCGAAGTCGTCCATGGCGCCGTGGACGTGGTCGTGGGAATCTCGACGGGTGCGGGGACGGCAGGTTGAGAAATCGGAGCCTCCGCAGGCGGGGCGGAAGTTCCAGAGGCACCTGCGGGGTCGACCGGATTGGCGGCGACCAACGGCACCATGGGGACTGTGGTCGGCTCGGCTTGCTCCGGCTTATAGACTCGATTCTTGATGGCTCCGGGCCGTACCGGCCGGCCGGCCGAGGCAATGGCAGCCGGATCGTCAATCTGGACCTGGGTGGGAGGCTGCTGTTCCGCCGCCTTGACTGCGGCTTCGGGAATCTTGGTGGTGGCAGGGGTGGGACCTTCACCCGGCGACAGGAGGCTTGAGGCAACGAAGGCGGTCAGTCCTTTGGGGGGCTCCACCTGAAACCAATCTTCAAGCTCCCGCACAACCGTGACCTTGGTCCCGCGGGGCAGTTCTCCCAGCTCGCTGTAGTTCTTGCCGGGACCTGTTCGGAGGTGGACGGACTCGGTCTTGATGGTCTTGGACTTTGGGTCCAACAGGGGCCCGTAAATCCAGAGTGCCACCCGGGACGGCAGAGAAATCTTGGACCACGGGCGAGGCTTGCCATCAGCACCGGGGCCCTCGACCTCTTCAATCACTTCGACGACCTCGTCCTTGCGAAGACTGATCAGGACCTCCCCGTCGGAGGACGGTTTGGAACGGACGTTGGTCCGGTCGGCCTTAACCCGGGCTTTCGACGGCGCAGCTCCGGCTAATAATGGGAAGCCAGCCAACGCTGCAATGAGTGACCAGTGCGCTAAGACCTTGAATTTCATTTGGAATGTCCGCGACCGACCCGCGGCAGGTTTAGTTTCTGCCGTTAAGAGGTGCCCTTCAAGAGCGATTTCACTTCCGTGTCCCGGAGCACCCGCCATTTTCCGAGCGGCAGCTCGGCAAGTCGGATCGGGCCAATTTGAATTCGCTGGAGGCGCTCGACTTCCCGCCCAATCGCCAGAAAGAGCCTGCGGATTTCCCGGTTTTTTCCCTGAGCCAGTTCCACTTCGACCAGGCTGTGGGAATTGTTGGTCTCGATCAGCTGGACTCGTTCGGCCTTGAGTTGCTCTCCGTCGTGTTCAACCCCTCGGGTGAACGGCTCCAATTGATGAGGTTCCAAACGTCCGGTGACCCATGCGCGGTAACGCTTGACCACTCCATAGCGGGGATGGGTCAGGCGGAGGCTGAACTCCCCGTCATTGGTGAGGAAAATCAGCCCCTCGCTTTCCCGGTCGAGACGTCCGACAGGGAAGAGGGAGTCCCATTCCCTCGGGATGAGGTCCAGCACCGTTTGGCGGGAGCGTTCATCACGACGGGTGCACAAGAAACCCGGAGGCTTGTTGACGGCGACGTACAGCTTTTTCTTCGGTTCGACGACCCGTCCGTCAACCGCGACGCGGTCGCCCCCGGACTTGACCTTGGCCCCCAGTTGGTTTTGGACCTTGCCGTTGACCGTCACCCGGCCCTCGACAATGAGCGCCTCGCTGGCGCGACGTGAAGCCACCCCCGAGTCAGCCAGGAACTTTTGGAGTCGGACGAGGGGGGAGGCTTGGGAAGGAGCTTTTAGAGGAGAAGACATGAGACTGCGAAACGGACGGGCGTCGCGCCTGCACGTTTCGCTCGTGAAACCAAATATTTAGAGGGGACCGGCAAGGGAGCCCCGAAATGAGAATGCCCGACGCGTTACTCCGGGGCCAAAGTCTTGCGAAGGCCGAAAATACGGTCTCCGTCTTTCCAATGGCCGCGGGACTTGAGAAGCGCGACGCGCTCAAAGCGTTTCATGACGTTGCGTTTGGTACCGGTGGTACTGGACGCGCGGAGGCTGCGATGCTGCGACATGGCGAAAATTCTGGTTGTGCGGGACAGACCGCACCGGGAACACAACAGTTTGTAAATGGACTTCCATCAGGGTCCCCATGACCCCTTCGGAACCTTCCCAAACCGGGGAAGGTCGGGAAGATTGACAAACCCTTGATGTCGGGGCAATGCAAAATTGGAGAAATCGGCGTCGATTGAATGGTTGTCTTCATGCGCGGTTCGACCGACTCTTCGGTCCATGGCGTTTCTGCCGGTGTTAGAACGTGAACTTCGGGTGGCTTCGCGGCGGTCCGGAACCTACTGGGGGCGGGCGGCCTCGGGAGCACTCGGCATGTCGGTTCTCGGCTGGTTGATGTGGACGGATGAATTTGGCCGAATGTTTACGGGCTTGGCCATTGGTCGGAGGGTGTTTTCAACCTTGTTCGGCATTGCCACCTACATGGCACTTTTCGCAGGAACGACCTTGACCTCGGATGCCATCGCTTCCGAAAAACGGGAAGGCACTTTGGGACTGCTATTCCTTACGGATTTGAGGTCATGGCAGATAGCCCTTGGTAAACTGGTGGCGTCGTCCCTTTCGGCGGTTTATTGGCTGTTGGGTTTCTTCCCGGTCCTGGCGATTTCCCTTCTTCTTGGTGGGGTGACGTTTGATGAATTTTTTCGTTCGATTTTGGCGTTGATCGCCATGCTGGCCTTGTCCCTGAGCGTTGGGTTGGCGGTATCGGCCTATAATCGGGAATCCATGCGGGCTGCTGGACGGGCACAGGTGGTTTTGCTGATGGTTGTTTTTGGTCCGAAGATGATTGTCTACGGGATCATGGCCATTGCCCGCGAATGGGGGGCCACCGACGAAATGCTGGCCGTTGTGCCGGACCAATGGTCCTGGTTGTCGCCGTTGGAGGCTTGGTCGAGATCCACGGATGATGTTTTTCGATGGAGGTATTGGGCGTCCCTGGCCTACACCAGTTGCGTGGCTCTCACAGCGATGGCGGTGGCGGTCCGGCATCTTCCTGTAGCCTGGCAGGATCGCCCGGAGAAGAGTGCAAAGCGTCCCGGTTTCCTGACGACAAAGAAGCGGCTGCGGGACCGGGAGGTCGCGCGACAGCGTTGGCTGGACCGAAGTCCGATGGGGTGGCGATTTCTGCGCCATTGGTCTCCCCAGGATTTGATTCTCTCGCTGGCCGGGACCTGGGTCTTGCTTCTCTTCATCGGTTGGTTGTTTTGGCGGTCGACCCTGGCGGGGCGCTCCGCTTGGGACGATCTGTTATGGCCGGCCTATTTGGCGATGTCGGTTTCGGGACAGGTATTGATTCGACTTTGGTTTTCCAATGAGTCCACCCGTCCATGGTTTGATGAGCGCCGAAGTGGGGCCATGGAATGGTTGCTCGTGACGCCTCTGGAGGTCCGGGAATTTATCTCGTCCGCCTGGGCGGCCCTGCGCCACCGGTTCACCTTTCCCGTTGGGATGATTCTCAGTTTGGACGTCCTGGCGCTGCTCTGCACACCCTACTACCTGGAGCGCGATTCGGACCTTTATCCCCGATTTATCGGTTTCACCCTTATACGCTGGTTCCTCCTGGCCGCCGATCTGTTGGCCATCGGCTGGTTGGGATTGTGGGTGGGAGTCAGCACCCAAAATCGACGACCCCAGGGGATTCCATTTTCCAGGGTCGTCAGCTGGCCAATCGTCGCCGTTTTTATCCTTTCTTCAGTGGCTGCATTGCCCATCGCCATCAGGTCAGGAGGCCGTGGGGACATGACCTGGCCCTACATCTTCACTGTCGCCATTGCCTGGGCGGGATGGGACCTGATTTGCATTTTGGTTGCCCGTCACAATCTGCGGACCCGCTTCCGGGAAAGCGCCTCCATTCCGGTCGGTACTTCCGTCGGTTGGTTTGGGCGACTGATCGGAAGGAAAAGGGCTTAATCTGCTGCGGTTGCCGGTGATGCGCACTTGTCGGCAGTCGCACACCGGATACAGTGATGGGGTAGCAATGCCTCCCGCCCGTAATTCACTCAAACTGGTCACCTGCGCTCATTGCGGAGCCCGTGTTTTTATATCGGGTGATCTTGCGCCGTTGGAATCCACCCCGTGCACCAAGTGCGGCCAGGCGGTGATGATGCCGATGCAGTTGCGTCAGTTCGAGTTGCAGTCGGAAATTGCCTCGGGCGGAATGGGAACCGTCTATCGGGCTTTTGATACCACCCTCAGCCGGGTGGTCGCCGTCAAATTGATGCGGACCGAGATCGCCCAGGACGAAGCGATGGTGACGGCCTTTGCCGCCGAATCGAGAGCCTGCGCCGCCCTCAATCACACCAACATCATTCACATTTACACCTTCGACCAGGAGGGTGTTCATCGGTATCTGGTGATGGAGTTGGCCGATGCGGGAAGTCTTGACGGAAAGATTGAGGAATTGCAGCGGCTGCCCGAGCTTGAGGTGCTGGACATCGGCATCAAGGTCGCCAGCGCCCTCTCCACCGCCCTGCGGCATGGTCTCCTGCATCTGGATATCAAGCCGGGGAACATCCTTTTCAACAGCGATGGAGAACCAAAATTGGTGGATTTCGGTTTGGCGCGAAAGACCGACGCCGAAAAGGACCACTACGCTCCCGTCTTTGGCACTCCCTATTACATCGCTCCGGAACGGGTTCAACAGACCGGGGAAAGTTTTTTGAGCGATATCTATTCGCTCGCCGGCACTCTTTACCATGCGCTGGTGGGGCATGTGCCTTTCGAAGCCCAATCGGTGGAGGACGTGATCGCGGCTCATATCAGCACTCAGCTGGCTCCTCCCCATACGGTTCTACCGGAAATTTCGCAGCCAACCAGCGAAGCAATCACCCGGGCCATGGCGAAGCGTCCGGAAGACCGATACGCCAGCTACGAGGAGTTTCGAATGGCGCTGGAGGCGGCCCGCAGTCAACTGCTGATCAGTCAGTTGACGGGACGTCCTGCACCCACCGCCGGGGGAGGTCGCGAGCCGCGCAGTTGGTGGCGACGATGAGGGCACGGCTGATCGGGTCTGTATCGAGGTCCAGGTTGCGGCCTGCTCAAACGGCGACATCCTGAATATATGAATGGTGAATTCGATAATGCCGACTTGGTGCTGGTTGGTCACGGCTCGACCTTGAACGCGGAATCAGCTGCGCCCACTCTGGAACATGCCGAATCGATTCGGCAGCGTGGTCTCTTTTCACAGGTTCTGGAGGGCTTTTGGAAAGAGCACCCCACGTTTGCCGGAGCCCTGCGAGGAGCGTATGCCACCCGGGTCTTCGTCGTCCCATTGTTCATCAGTGACGGCTATTTTACCGAACAGGTGATTCCCCGCGAAATGGGATTCTGCCGGAATGGGCAGACCGATTTTCCCAGGGTGCAGGTTCGTGGAGACCAAACCTTCTACTATACGGGACCGGTTGGGACCCATGCGAGCATGACCTCGGTCATCCTTGCCCGGGCCTTGGAAGTTGTTTCGCAGCATCCCGGGCCGGATGGCAGTCCTCCCCTGGCTGAGACCTCCCTGTTCATCGCCGGTCACGGCACTGGCAATAACGAGAACTCGCGCAAAGCCATTGAACGCCAAGTGGACCTCATCCGGGCGCGCCACCTCTACCGGGACGTCCACCCTATTTTCATGGAGGAAGAGCCGCGCATTGCGGATTGTTACAAGCTCGCCGAAGCCCCCAACGTGGTGATCGTGCCGTTCTTCATCAGCGACGGACTGCACAGCTACGAAGACATTCCCATGATGCTGGGTGAAGCGGAGTCAGACGTCCGGGCCAGACTGGCATCGGGAAGTCCGACCTGGATGAACCCCACGGAACGACACGGAAGACGGGTTTGGTATTCCTCCAGCATTGGCCGGGAGCCGTTGGTGGTGGATGTGATCCTGGAGCGGGTTCGGGAGATGGCGGCATCCCGCGCGGAGTCCGGCGAAAAATAACCGGGACCTCTTTGGACACATCCTGGGGGATGTGTAGGCTTCGTTAAGATGGTCCGGGAATCCGGCGATGGTGGTTGAAACCGATATGGGGACTTGCCGGAGCGCCTCGCTCCTTTGGAAGTCCCTCCTGCGGAGGGACCTGCGTCCGGAGGGACGCGCTCCTGCAAGTCCCCAATCATTGCGGGGATCGTTACCTCTCCCTTTCTAGAGGCACCTCGGCGGGGAGGCCACCGAGCAAACTGGAGGCGATGCGTGAATCTGCCCAAAAGTCACAGTCAGTTGTGAAGCCTGCCGCAGGCGCCTCAGGAAATCAGCTCGCGGAATCTCTTTTGCCCCCAAACTTTCGGTTACAGGCGTGACCATCTGGGTGTCAAAAAGTACAAATCCCCGGGTTTGAAGGTGCCGCACCAAATGCACCAAGCCCACTTTGGACGCATCGCTGACACGGTGAAACATCGATTCCCCGGAAAAACAACCGCCGGTGACCACCCCATAGAGGCCGCCGACGAGTTCTTCTGCCTTCCAGACTTCGATGCTGTGGGCGAACCCCAGTTCATAGAGACGTTGGTAGGCAACCACGAAGGGGCGGGAAATCCACGAGGACTGCCCTGGGCGGGGGACCTCAGCGCAGGCGGTGATGACCTCAGAAAAAGCGAGGTCCGAGGTCACTCGGAATCCTCCCCGCCTCAGAGAACGGTCTAGGCTGCGAGAGATATGCAGTTGGCCCAACTCTAGAACACCCCGGGGGTCCGGTGACCACCAGGTGATGGGATTCACGGACCAGGGAAATATTCCCGAACGATACGCCAGTCGAAGCCGTTCCGGGGAAAAATCACCACCGATCGCCACCAATCCGTCGGGTCGTGCTGATTCGGGATTGGGAAATGCCGGGAGGGCATCCATGGAGGTCAGCATCAGTCTTCATCCGAGATGGCCATCAGGAGCAGTCCTTGAAAGGCATCGGTCAACTGCAATGCCCAATAGGCGTGGAGGTTGTCCTCGTCCGGTTCGGGAACTTCACCCGCCTCAAAGTTGGGATGGCCAAGTTTTTCCCAGGCACCCACGCGAACCTCATTCAAGGCCTGAAGCAGGATTTCGACATCATCACTCGTCAGGGTCAGATCGCAGCTGCCATTTTCTGCAACCGCGCAGCGCTTGGGGTCTTTGAGGAGATCATCGACGTTCCGGGCCAAATCTTGACGGTGCTCCTGCAGCGCCTGATCCAAATCGTCCTGGGCGGACCTCAGACTGTTGCTGGTGATCGTGTCCGAGCTCAGGGAACGCGGTTTTCGGACCAACACCGTTCTCAACCAGAGGGTGGTTTGCAGCGCCTCACGGTCCCGCCGGGAAAGGCGAAAGACCCATTTTCCGGGGGCGCGCTTCAGCAGCTTCATTCGTCTCGTTCGAGCGTGGCCTGAAGGGAGTATTTCTGCAATTTGTGAACGTAGAATTCCGCTTTTTCAAAGGTCTCCCGGACCAGGACGCTCTTTCCCAGCTCATGAACCTCGCGCATGTGACGTTCCGCCTTGGTCTTTTCCCAACCGAAGACGGTTTGAAAAACGTGGGTCACGTAGGGCATCAGATTGATTGGGTCATTCCAGCAGACCACCAGGTATCCTGCCTCAAACTTGTCGGCGGTTTTTCCTTTGGGGGTCGTCTCAATTTGCGGCCTTTGGATTTCGATGCTTCCGCCCATGGCTTCATTCTACTCCCATGAATCGGCGACACAAGACGTGGTTCAAATGACAATCAACCTCCTCGTGCCTCGCCCTGGGGCATTTCAGGTGCCTTTAG
>CAITXU010000266.1 GCA_903896505.1 uncultured Verrucomicrobiota bacterium
AGCTGTTCCGGGCGGGAACGTAGACACACTTCAATGTCCGCGAGGCTGTCTCGATAAGTCAGCTGAGCAAAGGCCATGGCTAAGAACTGGTCCCAACACGGAAAGGTGCGAACTCTATAGTTTCCCTCGTAACGCTGGACGCAGCGACGAAATTGCTCGGGATGAATCCATTCGGTGATTTGGGAAAAAATCAGTCTTCCGGTGGGCATGCAGCGAGTTTGGCATGCTGACTGCTTGTGAAAATCGCAAAATGAAGTCGGAATCGATCACACGATTTCGCCTTTCCATTCCGCTCATTGACAGCGTTTTACACCGAATCCCACTCGGCTTAACCGGATGGTACTGATTAAACATGAACCTGCTCTGTTATTATATTCTAGAAAAGATCTAATCTTCAACGTTCATAGTTGCTTTTTAACTGACTGGAAATCCTGAATGTAACACTGGTTGCGGAGTTCTGTTCAACATTCAAAAACGAATTCCAAACAAACCACCGTCTTCTTTGGCATCCGTGAGGACCATAGGTAGAACATATCTATTGAGATCGAATCCATCGATCCTCTCTTTGAAGGCGTCGTCCTCGTTCATGGTCACGATGTATTGAAACCCTAGCTCGACCGCAGTTTCGGCCCCTACTTTGAGGGCGCTGACCACTTGCCTACCGTCCACGCCATCGAACAGGTGGCTGTCATGGACGAGAAAACCGGGGCCGATGCCACATTTGGCACAGAGTCGCATGAGCATCATGTCGAAGCAGAAAATCTGCATGTTCTTGATGCCTTTGCTGCGTGAACCCTGCATGGGAAACTTAAACACCGGGCCGTTTGAAGTTTCCTCCACGGTCATGCTTCCGGCGGATTCGTACAGTCGCTTCGAGGCCTCCTCGAAGGCGAGAATGGCTTCGGACAGACGCTCCTTTTGCTCCGCGAAATCCCGACGCAAACGAAGCGTCAGCCGATTCCTCTCAATGTCCAATTCGTTTTTGGTTCCCTCGAGCTGCTCGGCTGCCTCGAAGCGCTGGCGGAGCGATTCTACCTCTGCCTCCTTGCGGGCAGCGGTGGCTTGCAGTTTAGAAAATTGGTTTAGCGCACCGTGCGTCTGCAACAGGTTCATCACTTCGGCCCGGCGCGTATCCAAGGATTGTTTCTCGTGTTCACGAGCAGCGACCCGTTGTTTGGCGGCATCTAACTCCCCGGAAAGGTAATCCCGGCGATTGCGGACCACTGACTCGTGGAAACTCCGCACCTCGTCGTAGCGTTTGATCGCCACGCCTGGCAGGGTTACCCCTGCTTCAGCATAGATGCTTTCCAGTTCGTCCAGCGGTGGCGGTGCTTCAGACTTCATGGCGCGCTCTAAATCGCGGATGGCAGCGGCATCAATGACGTTGCCGTTTGAAAGTTCGTTGATACGCCGGGTAAGCTGATCGGCCTCCGCTTCCAACTGTGCGTATTGCGGCAATACCCGAAAGTTGGCCAACTCGGTCCGCATCTCACGCAGCGCTGCTTCGGCCACCGCTAGGTTGGTCCGCAGGTCGGATGCCTTGCCAATGATGGTGCCGAACGCTCCCGCACCGGCAGCCTTCTTCAGCTCGGCTAGGGTTTTCTCGCGATCCCGTACCTTCTGCCAGTCGCTTGCGATCCTCCAGTCCAGCCTTAGCAGGTACAGCAAGGCGACTTGGTAGTCACCGGCTTGTTGCATAGCCGCTTGCTTCTCAGGGGTGGTGAAGGCACCGCTCAATTGACGACGGACGAAATAGGCGAGCAAAGAGCGAAAAGTCGGCGCACGCCCGTCCACTATAGGAAGGGTGTGCAGGCCGAACATCTTGTCTGCGAGCAATTCGCTCCACTCCGAGTTAGATAGCAGGGATTTACCGTTCAGGAAATCAGCGCCTTCCACATGAATCTTTGCTTTCTGATGGCCGGAACGTTCCGCTGTTACGACCTCCCCGCCCAGATCAAACGCCATGCCAAAGCTCTCGTTTACGAGCGCCGCAGACCGAAACAGCGAATCCGTCCCCGCGTCCGAACCAGTGAGAAAGTGAATGATCTCGACCAGACTCGTCTTGCCCGCCCGGTTGCGGGTTTGCTTGTCGCTGGCTCCCGCCTCTTTCTGCGCGATCAGAACATTCAAGCCCGATTTGAAATCGATCCCTTTGAAAGTGGGAAGACTACTGAAAATGCGCTTAATCATGGCGTGGTGCGGGTGAGCAGCCCGTCTTTGAGTTGAACCGCCCCCACGAGAAACAAGAGGTCGAGTGCGAGGACAAAGGCGTCGTAGCGGAGCGTGCCCGATTTGTTCATGGAGGCCGTCACTCCCGACAACTCTTCCCAAAGAGCCGAGACCGTCTTGGGCTGAACAAGGCGCGGCAAGATTCTCGCGCCCACGGTGAGCAAGGCGCGGTCTTGGGCCAGATGTTTGGTGGGCAAGATCATCGGTTTACTGCCCTCGGAGCTTCGTAGATGTCACAGCGCTCGAAATAGTAGGCGATCACGGTGAAGACTGCCACCTGATGATCCGGCGACGCGATCTCGGAGCCGCCTACCCAAGCCTGAAGCGCGGTAAAGATTTGGTTTGGAGGAAATTGCGCTCGCAACCTTTGATATTCGGCCCTAAAGGATTCAGCCACGCGATCGCCGAGCGTCTCGTCGTGCCACTGCGCAAAGAACGCTTCCACCAACGGGGACTTTCCCATGCCACTTTTAATCAAGGTTGCGACACTCTCGGACAAAGCATTCGCCTCAATCTTGCCGGTTGGCACGTCCCGGACCTCTGCATTGGTAGGGGCGGCCCGTTTCCCCAGCGTTTCCAGCACAACTTGAAGTTCCCTGAAACCGAGGCGGGCCTTGGTCTCATTCGTTGGTGCCACCCCCATCCAAGGAATCAGGTCTCCTTCGGCAAGCTCGCGGAATATCAGCCGGAATTCATTTAGACCCCAGGGCTCCAGGGCAATTCCCTGATTCTTCCTTTCGAAATCCAGCAGAAGTTCTTGAACATGGGGCGGTAGCCCATCGATGGCGTTGTGGGCAAAGACCCACTTGTCGAAATGCGTTCCCCAATGGAGCTTCGCACCTTCGAAATCCTCTGTGATTTTGGTGATGGCGTCCTTGGACGTCATCTCATTGGGAGCGTAAACTTGAAATAAGCACCGCTGTGATTTGAGAAAACCATCGTTCTTCCGGTCGCCTTGGTTACCCCACGGGCGGCAAGCCATAAAATCGGCTTTGTAAGCCAAGCCCATTAGTCGTTCGAACAGAGACTGGAACTCATTCCCCTTCGCGGCGCGGAACAGGTTCTCGAATCTGGATTCGTAGTAGGCTTGGGTAAGATTCATGTGGTGAATGTGGTCTCGATTTGTTCGTCGACGGCGATAACGATTTGAGCCTCGTGGTTCCAGATCGGCATTCCTCCGCCCTTAGCGCTTAGGTTTAGTATTTCGTCGATCAGTTTAATTTCAAAAGCGCATGAAAGTAAACTGGCTCGCTTTTCGTTCCGCCAGATACTCGTGCCCGTTTCGATACCGGATTTCCTCCAGACCCTCGGGAACCCCAGCAAAGGGGCGCAGAAGTACTTCTGGCTTGACGAAATAGAGGAGGTCATGGCCGACCGGACTATGCTGGATGCAGCTTCGGCTGCCGAGTATGCAGCCAATCGTGGCCACAACGCAGAGGATGAATAAACCCGGCGTGAACTCAGGTGCTCCGGTTATCCTGGGGTGATTGTTGCGCCTCCAAGTTTGATGTGAACCGGTCACAAGCACGGAGTCCGGAATCCGTGCGGGTGGCGGTCATTTCGGTCCCACTGGGGGCTACAGCGAATGACGAATGCCTGAGTGAATGATTCCGAGCCCCGATCAGAAATCAACTCCCCGTTTTCCTCCGAACTGTCGGATGCAATGGGATTTGGCGAAACTACTGCAGAGAAAGCGAGAGAAGTCGTCGGCTTGAGTTGGACTGAGGTCCGTTTTGGGGCGATTTACAACCGCCTTTGGAATGAAGTTTACTGCACTCCGCTGTAACTCGTTGACTATCAATGGTAGCGCGTACGGGAATCGAACCCGTCTTTCAGCCTTGAGAGGGCCGTGTCCTAACCGATAGACGAACACGCCGTCGCCATTGACGATAACACCGCAAGATTTAATCCGCCCCGGGCCGTTGGTCAATGGCCGAGATCGGGTCGACTCATCGTCCGTCGTCCTATCCTCCTACCAAAGACGTCCCCAAATGACCTTGAGGTACCGGCTTTCCGGGCAATTGGACATTTCCGGGTGGTCCGGTGCCGCACCCGTCCGGTCCAGGATCTGGAGTCGGCGGTCCACCCGATGGGCCGCCTTGATGACCAGGTCCTCGAAGGCCTCGGCGGGCAGCAGTCCTGAACACGAACAGGTCACAAACAGCCCTCCGGGTGCTACCCGCATCATGCCCAAGGCATTCAGATCGTCGTATTTCCGTTCCCCTTCGGCCTGTTCCTCCCGACTCAAAAGCAGCTTGGGCGGGTCCAGCACCACCACGTCCCAACGTTCGGTGTTCTTTTGCATCTGCCGGGCATAGGAAAAGGCGTCGCAATGAATCCAGTTCACCCGGACGTTATTCAAATTGGCGTTTCGCTTGGCCTGTTCAATGGCCTGTTCGTCGAGGTCCACCGCTGTGACCTCTGTCGCCCCGCCCGTCACCTTGGCGCTCAGGGCAAAGCCACCGGTGTAGCAGCAGAGGTCCAACACCCGCTTTCCCTGGGTCCACTGGGCCAGTCGACGCCGGTTGTCCCGTTGATCGCAGAAAAACCCGGTCTTGTGACCTTCGGTGAAATCGACCTCGTACCGGACCCCATGTTCCCGGATTTTGACGTTTCGGACCGGATCAGACACCACCTGACGCAAGGGGATGCCTTCCCAACGGGCAATCTGGTCATCGACATTCACCACGGCCCGATTCGTTCCAAGGCGCTGGTGCAGCCGGGGAATCCAGTTCGAGAGACGCTGAAAAATACCCAGGCTGTGAACCTGGATGCTCAGCACATCCCCAAAACGGTCCACAATGAGCCCACCGAGGCCATCACCATCGGAGTGAATCACTCGAAAGGCATCGGTACCCACCGGTAATTGCAGCAGACCCAGACGCAATTCCAGGGCACGGTCCAGCAGGGTATCGAAGCAATCCTCCCCCTGGAATTCCTGGCCGTGGCGAAAGACGCGGACCGGTACCCGGGCGCGGGGATTGAACAGACCATTGCCGAAGGGCTGACCGTATTTGTCGTACAGATTGACCCAGCTACCGGGGCGGGCGTCGTCCGAGGCCGGACCGACCATGGCCGGGTAAATGGCGGGTTGATAGCTGAAGTGCCGGAGTTGAACCCAGGGGCGCTGCCACGCCTCACTGCCGGGCGGGGGATCGAAACGGCCTTCAGACCGCGGCGGAGCGGCAAAGTCGCGTCGCGGAGCAAACCGCCGAAGTCTGGGTTCTTCCATCCCAATGCGGTACACGTTGGGTGGAGGCTCTGGCAACTTCCAATTTTCGAGGCGAACGAAGATTACCCCTCCGGAAATTCATGACAAATGACCTGTCCCTTTGTCAGAGCAGAAATTCAATACAGATAACCTGTCCGTTAGTTTGTTTCAGCATGGCCCGAGGTTTGACGGATTCCAATTGTACTGGTATGAATGATGGTATGGCAGTCATGATCCATCGGTGTACTTTTGCTTTGGACGAGGGAACGACCCAGCGCATCCGGAAATTGGCCGAGCATTGGAATGTCTCCCAAGCCGAGGTGATTCGACGGGCTGTCGCAAGGGCTGAGGCCATACCCGCCGAAGCAGACGCTCCAGCTCTGCTGGCTCATCTGTTTCAATCCGGAGGTGGATTGGCAGCGGCGGAGGCGCATTCCTATCTCCTCGAAATGGATGCCGACAGAAAATCTTGGCGGGTACCATGATATACCTCGACACCAACTACTTGATTCTCGGGCTGGTCCCCGGGAGTGACGAGGGTCGCGACTTGGTGACGTGGGCAAAACACGGAGAGAAGCTCGTCACCGGCGTCACGAGTTGGTATGAGTTTCTTTGTGGTCCTGTCAGCGACGCCCAAACGCGGGCGATGCAGGCTTTTGTCCGAGAAATTTTACCCTTTCAGGAAGCTCAAGCGGTTGCGGCCGCAAAACTGTTCAATGCCACGGGCCGTCGACGAACGCTTCGTGTGGATTGCATGATTGCCGGGACCGCTTTGGTCGCGGGGGCAAGGATCGCGACCCGGAATCGGGCGGATTTCGAAGTTTTTTCCCCTTATGGCGTCATTCTAGCGTGAGTTCTTGGTGAACATCGATTGCGCGGCTGCGTCAACTAGGGAAATCTGAACCCGATTTCGACCGTGCGCTCCTCGATCCTCAGGAATGTAATGTGGTTTCCCCTCGCTGTCGCGTTGCGCTGCATCGCGGTCGCGGGGGACGCTGCGTCGCTTTGGGTCTCCACAGTCCAGCCATTGCTGGATGTCCAGTGCGTCAAATGCCACGGCCCCATTCAGCAAAAGGGCGGTCTCGAGCTCGATACCCCGGAGATGGTGCTCAAAGGAGGCGATGACGGTGCGGTCATCGTTCCGGGCGACCCGGCCAAGAGCCCGCTGTTCACCCATCTGGCCCCGGATGCCGATCCGCACATGCCGCCCAAAAAGCAGCTGACGGATGCCGAGCGCGAGGCCATTCGTTCTTGGATCGCTGCACTTCCGGCGAACCCGGCAACAAATACCGCGCTCGCACCTTCTGCAACAACCCGGACCTTTGAAAGCATTACCGCTGCCGTGGACACGCTGGTGGCCGAAGAATGGCAAAAGTGGGGAGTTCAACCGTCCTCACCGGTGGACGATGCGGTCTGGTGTCGGCGAGTGTGGCTCGACCTTGCCGGAAGAATTCCGACCGCGGCCGAGGTCGAGGCCTTTCATCAATCCCCCGCCGAGTCGCGCCGGGCGGAGTTGGTGGACCGGCTCCTGGCGTCGGAGGAGTACCCTCGCCGCATGAGGGAGTTGTGGGATGTCTTCCTAATGGGCCGTCCCAAGCGGGACAATGCCGATCAGCGTCGGCGGGACAATGGATGGTGGACCTACCTTGAGACCGCATTTCGGACCAACCGCCCGTGGAACCTGATCGTCCGCCAGTTGCTGACGGCCCGCCCGGAAAACCCGGACGAGAAGGGGGCTTCGTGGTTTCTCTACGAACGCCGCAACGATTTCCAGGCCATTGCCGAGGCGGTAGCTCCAGTCGTTTACGGCACAAAAATAGACTGTGCCCAGTGTCACGACCATCCGCTGGCGAGAGAGATCAAGCAGGCCCATTACTGGGGCCTGGTGGCCGCCTTCAATCGCGGCAAGAACGTGGATGGGGGTAGCGTCGTGGCGGAATCCGCCATTGGGGGCTTCATTAATTTCGTTAATCTCAAGAAGCAATCGCAACCGGCCGTGGTCCTGTTGCTGACCGGCACGAGTGTCGCCGAGACCCGTCCCAACGGAGACGACAAGGAAACCGACAGCGACGATAAATATGTGGACGCCACTGCGTCGCCCAAGGTGCCTAAATTCTCGCGGCGGGCGGCCTTTGCCGAACTGGCCACAAACGACAACCCGCTGCTCGCCCGGGCCTTCGTCAACCGCCTGTGGGCGGCATTCATGGGACGCGGCATTGTGCATCCGGCCGACGAGATGAACGCCCGCAATGTGCCGAGTCACCCCGAGTTGCTGGACTGGCTTTCCCGGGATTTTGCAGCCAGTGGCTACGACATTCGTCGTCTGGTGCGTGGGATCGTTCTCAGTCGACCTTATGGGTTGAATCCCAGTTCAGGTCCACCCGAAGCCTTTGCCGGGGCCATTGAGCGTCCACTGACCGGCGAGCAACTGGCGCGATCCTGGCGCGTGGCCTGTGGGTTACCACCGGAGGATGATGGATTTCGTCATGCCGTCGTCTCGGTCCTGTCCGATGTATTGCCCAAGGACTACAATGTCTCGTTCCAGCAGGCCCAGTTCCTGGCCGGATCATCGGCACTAACCGGATTGCTTCAGGATGGATCCGGAACGAATCTGGCCCGGTTGAACAGTCTGCCCGAGGCAAGTTCACGGGTGCGTCAGGCCTTTTCGACCGTTTACGGACGCCCCCCGGCCCCGCTCGAATCGGAGCAGGCAGTGGTCTTCCTCAACCAGGGGGATGGGGTATCCGCAGAAAAGACCCGGGACCTGCTCTGGGCGCTGATGACCAGCGCGGAATTCCTGACCCAACCCTAATCGTGAGACCCGCCGCATCCAACACGTCTCCGGGAGCCTGCCGGACCAACGAACACCAACTCCACCGGCGATTGTTCCTCAAAGGTCTGACCGGAGGTGCCTTGGCTGCCACCACCAGTTTTTCGGGCCTTTTCCACAGTCGATTGTTTGCCGAAGAGACCAAACGGGCGGGCAAACGGTGCATCCTGCTCTGGCTCTGCGGTGCCCCCAGTCAATTTGAAACTTGGGACCCAAAGCCGGGGACTCCTTCCAGCGGACCGTTCGGCAGCATCCCGACCACGATTCCCGGAGTTCATTTCTCTTCCCTGATGCCTCGCTGCGCCGGGATGGCGCACCGGTTGAACGTGGTTCGGAGCATGAAAACGGCTCAGCCCGAGCATTTTCAGGCCATCGGCTTGTTGCAGCGGGGAAATCCGGACCGGGCGGGTTTTACCCGTCCCACCTTGGGCAGTGCCCTTTCCCAGGCGATTGGACAGCTGGATTCACCCCTTCCCAACTTCATTCTTCTCGACCCCATTCCCGGCGGAAATGAATTTGAATCATTCAAGGCGGGTAATTGGGCCGGCTGGCTGGGGGCCGAACATGCGCCGGTCCGTCTCGGAGGCGATTATTCCCAGAGCCTGACGAGCGCGATCGAATCGATTCCGGCGCATGACCGCGAGGCCCGGGAATCACTCCGGAAGTTCTTCAACTCCAAATACGAACGCGACCGTCGTGGCTCAATAGCCCGGGGCCAGAATGCCGCATTCGAGCGGATGAAAGGTCTGACCGCCAGCGCGCATCTCTTCGATGTCAACAATCTGCCATCGGCTGACCGCGAACGCTACGGACCCGGGAGCTTCGCGCAGCACGCATTGATGGCGCGGAATCTGGTCGAGCACGGGGCTCCCTTCGTCATGGTGGCCAACGGCATGAATTGGGACAACCATGTGTTCCAGCATGAGATTCACCAGATGTTGGTTCCCGAGCTGGACCGGGTTCTGTTCCATCTCATCCATGATCTGGAGGAGCGGGGTTTGCTCGATTCCACGTTGGTCATTGCCATGGGCGAGTTTGGTCGAACGCCATGGCTCAATCTATCGCGCGGACGCGATCACTATCCCAATGCGTGGAGCCTGATGATGACCGGCTGCGGACTCAAGCGGGGTGTGGTCACCGGCGCGACCGATGCCGAGGGAGTCGACGTGATTGAAAAGCCGTACAACGAACAGAATTTGTTCGCCACCATCTTCACCGCCTTGGGGATAGATCCCTACGCGGAATATGACCTTCCCGGGATGCCTACGTTTCATCGGGTGGAAAACAAGGCCGAACCGATTCGGGATATCCTCGCCTGACCCATGAAGCTAACCCGCGCCTTCAACCACACGTTACCCACTGGAGTTTTGGGCATGGCCATGACTCCCGATGGCAGCAGGGCTTATTGCGCCTGCGCCGATGGCATCATTTATGAATTCTTTCCCGAGGATGGCCGTATGGAGCCATTCGAATCGGGGCATGCCCCTTCTTATGCCACGGGCGCGGTGCTGCTGCCGGGGTCCGATACCCTGGTCACCGCCGGGTACGATGGTCGTTTGGTGTGGCATGACACCGCCACCCGGCGTCAGAATCAGGATCGTCAGGCCCACGCCTTCTGGAGTTGGCAAATGGCCGTTTCGAAAGACGGAACACGGCTCGCCTCCGTCACCGGTCAGTATCTCCCGAATGGATGGAAATACGAGCCCGCAGCAGAGACCGAACCTTCGGTGCGGGTGGTGGATGCGCGTACCGGAAAGGACATCGCCACCTTTTCCCACCTGCCACCGGTTCAAAGCTGCGCGTTCAGCCCCGACGGGCGCTATCTGGCGGCGGCCAATCTGATGGGCGAAGTTCGGGTCTGGGATATCGAGGCCGGCTCCGGGTCCGCCCCGATGGCGAAATGGATTTCACCGGACTTCACCTCGTGGGGCACCACCAAGTCGCATCACTACTCGGGCGGGATTTTTGCCCTGGCCTTTTCGCCCGACGGCGCAGCCCTCGTGGGATGCGGCATGGGACCGACCGGCGACCCGATGGGCGGAAACGGCAAGACCCTGTGGCAGCGTTGGGATTGGCGAAAGGGGGAGCGGATCGACCAGATCAAGGACGGCCAGCACGGAACCGGGCTGATGGAGGCCATCGACTGGCATCCGGACGGCCAACGTTTTGTCGTGGCTGGACGGCTGGCTCAGGGAACGTGGAATACGGCCATTTTCGGGGCCGACGGGAGTTTGCTGACCTCCATCGATTGCCAGATGCGGACCACCCGCGCCCGTTTCACCGCCGACGGAAGTTCCCTGGTCCTCGCAGGGTGCAACAGCCAGCATCCACGCAAGAACGGAATCTGGCCCGCTTGGGGGAGAGTCCAGGTCTATCGGCTGGAGGAAAAGGCGGGTTGATCGGCCCGGCAGGCCCGTCTTGCAAACGGGCCGTTTTACGATGTTCCCCGCCGTGACTTTTCACAGCCAGCCTGATCGGCAGGTGAAATCGTCGTCGCCGTACTTTTCCACCACCTGCCCCAGTCGACGGATGAGGCCTCGTTGGTCGGCTTGCCGGAGCTTCTTGCTATCGGCATAAATCACCCCGGCAAAGGTTTTGCCTGCCGCAAGCCGCGCTTTGCAATGTCCCGGCACGGTGTTCACGTCGCGTATCACCAGTACCCGGCCCTCCTGATCCAGCAATTCGAGCAGCACCGGGTCCGCCAGTGCCGCCCAATCCGTCTCGTGAATGCTCTTCACATCCAGTCCCGGGAATTCCCGCCGCAATGCCGCCGCAACTTCCGTCGAGATATGGACATCGAGCAGCAGTTTGATTTTCACAACTGCTCCAGATCGGGGATTTCCTCCTTCATACCGGCATAATCGCGCCGGGCTGCCAGCTCCGCAGCGTCTTTGACTTCCTGCGGATAGGCATCGGCGTACGCCAGAGCCATTTTTAACAGCGCGGCAGGCTTGCGAATCAGCTTGACCGCTTCGGACAAATCGCCATCCAGCTCCTGCATCAACTCGACAATCATCCAAACCGGCCAGCGACTGCCCACGAGGTAGGCCACCCTGCCTGGTTGGCCGTCCCGAAAATCAATGACTGGAAACCGGCTGCGGCGCACACCTTCGGCAATGTAGGCCGCTGCTGCCGTTCCAGACGGTATCCCCTTCATCCGGGCGTCGGCATCAAGGCCGGATTTCTCTTTGGCAGTCAGCCGCACCGATACGGTGGCGTCTTTCGTGATGGCAGCCATACAATGCACACATTTGCATACAATCTCGTGATCAGCAATGCCGTTTCAAGACGGGTCTCGCTCAAGGGACCGAAGAATGTATGACAAATGACCTGTCCCTTAGTTTGAAAGAAGCGATGCCCTGCCGATTTTGCCCCGGATTGGATACGGGCGCGACGAATTGGCACAGTTCCGACTGTTATGGCTACGGCCATCATTACCAATGACCTGTCCCTTAGTATGAACAGCCATTGACGGCTCAACGTAGCGGAGACATTCCTGTCTGCCGTTCCGCCGATTTTCCTATCGGCTGCGCCTTGCCACGTCCTGTCGCGGTCCTGCTCACCCACCGGCCCGGCAGGCCTGGAGGCCCGTGGAACAGCAGGTTTGGAAACCTGCGCTACATCAAAACCTGAAAATATCACTTGAATATTGAAATGATATCACATAGATATCTGCACGTCGAACGACGCGACGCTTATGAATGACCAGAAAAATTCAGTGAATCGGGAAAAGGAAATCCAGGTGTTGAACGGTTGGACCGTTCTGCCGGTGGCAGTGCTCGGCTTTCTTGCGGCTCCAGCATTGCTCGTATGGTCCATCGTCTCAGCCGACCGCGGGGAACTCTCCGGGTTCGGTTTGGGAATTGGAATTGCTGCGGCGGTACTTCTCCTGTTTGGGAATACGATTTTGACCTTTGGTTTCTTTACCCTCCAACCGAACGAAGGGCAGGTCTTGATACTTTTCGGAGCCTATCGCGGTACGGTTCGACAGAGCGGGTTCCATTGGGGGAATCCGTTCTTTTCCAAGTATGCCAGCGGGACTGCCGGGAATATGATTCGCAAGTACCGGCTGTCGCTTCGGTCGCGGACCTTTAACGGAGAACGCCTCAAGGTGAACGACAAGCGGGGAAATCCGATCGAGATCGCGTCAGTGATCATCTGGCGCGTGCAGGACACGGCGCAGGCGACGTTTGATGTCGACGATTACGAGAAATATGTGGCGACCCAGACCGAATCCGCCCTCCGGCACATGGCCAGTTGCTTTGCCTACGACCATGGGGAGGACCACGAAGTCACCCTGTTGAACGGTGTGACCGAGGTCTCCCAGGCGTTGAAGGTGGAGCTTCAGGAGCGGTTGGCGAAAGCCGGTCTGGTGGTGGAGGAAGCGCGATTGACCCATCTGGCCTACGCTCCGGAGATTGCCCAGGCCATGTTGCGGCGCCAGCAGGCGGAGGCGGTGATCGCCGCCCGGCAGAAGATTGTGCAGGGGGCTGTCAGCATGGTGGACATGGCGTTGCGCGAACTGGCCCTCAAGCAGGTGGTCAATCTGGATGACGATCGTCGGGCGGCCATGGTCAGCAATCTGATGGTGGTGCTCTGCGGCGAGGCAGAGGTCCATCCGGTGGTGAATGCAGGGACCCTTTACACCTGAGGTGGAATGGCTGAACGGAAAGCATTCCTGATGCGAATCGATCCTGTGCTCTGGGCCGAATTGGAAGCTTGGGCACAGGATGAGATGCGCAGTGTCAACGGTCAGGTGGAGTACCTGTTGAAACAGGCCGTGGCTCGGAGAAGGCGCGGGGGTGAAGGAAGCGCCCCGGTTGTCCGGGAGCCGCAGGATTCGGGCACGGCAGGTTGAGTTCCGCTTCCCGGACTGCCCGGGACACCAGGGCTGTTGGATTGTCCCGGGAACTCGGGCGTCTCGCCCGATGGAGGATGGTGTTGCCAACTGGACAAATGAGGGGGCACGGAGGCCGGACGAGACGTCCGCATTCCCCGGGGGATCTGGTCTGGACAGTCTTCGGCTTGGCTTTACCGGTATCGAGGTGCCTTTAAACCGGGAGAGGTGATGATCCCCGCAATGATTTGGGACTTGCGGGAGCGCGTCCCTCCGTTGGATGTCCCTCCTGCGGAGGGACTTACTTCCAAAGCGCGCTTCTGCAAGTCACCATTTCGATTTCGGCCACCATCATCAGATTTCTATCGTCCCAATTGGTTCAAGCCTTCTCCTGGTTCCATTCTGATGTTCAGGAGTTGATTAAAGAGAGAATGTCATAAAAACGACGATACAGTCCAAAATAACGACCAGGATCAAAGCCAGCGCAGCCCACTGAAGCGTTTCCCACAAGATTCGACGAAATGAAGGTATGCCACACCGCAAATGGCCAACGGAAAACTTCAACCAAAGGAGGATGAGCGGAAGGGTTAAAAGACAGGAAGGCAGGGTGAACGCGAGAAATCGAAGGTCCGCTGAATTCTCCAATGCTCCGTGCGCGATGCGGGAAAAGTCAGGGTTTGAGGTAATGACGACTTCAAATCGCGGAACCTTGTCACCGATCGACTCAATCGAACGTGAGGCCACGGCACCGACAATGCAGATCAGCACAATTAATATCGCCAGAATGGCCAGTGAGGCAAAGACGCCCTTCACGGAATTCCTGGAAAACGATGAGGCATAAAAGCCAACCAAAGTGAGTCCCGAGCCTGCCAAACCCACGAGTGCTAACGACCATTCCTCGTGATCGTGGAATTCAAAGAGGTTGGGAAATAGCAGCCAAGCCAGTCCCATCGGTAGGAGTAGGCCCAGAAAAACCGCCGTCCCCAGGGCGACCCATCCCTTCACCCACCAGAGGCGACGGACCGTGAAAGGGAGTGTCAATTGGGCGTCGAGGGTGCCTAAAGCCCGCTCTTCGGCAATGGGAATGACGCCGGCGGCCAGGCAGGTCCCCGTCCCAAGGATGCCCAGGAGCCCGAGCCACACACCCGCATCCCGGGCGGCAATCGCCACGCCCGATTGATTGTCACCCAATGCGTGCGCGATCCAGCGAAGGGAAAGGACCATGACGCCGGTGAGGAGAGTTAATCCGGCGGTCAGGAAGGGAATAATCTGCAATCGAAGTTCTTTCCGGACCATCACCCCGACAGGTCCGGTCAGGCTCCGCCGGACCAACCAATCCACGGGAAGGGAAAAGCGGTAGCCAATGCCCCCTCCTCCCGTCGTCTCTCCCCGGGATTCAAATCGAACGAAGATTCGATAGCCAGCAACCGCCGTCACCACGAAGTAGAATGTCAGGCATATCAGGTAAATGGTGTAGTAGGTGGAGGCAGGGATGAGCACATCGGTGCCCGGATGTCCCGATGTCCATTGCACGATGAAGTACACGCCAAAGGCGAGCATCCAAATAAGGGCGAGGGGAATGCCAACCATGCCTACCAGGGCGGGCAAGGTTCCCCGGCAAATAAGTCCCCACGTCGGCCCCGTGGCCAAAGCCATCAGGGGAGGTACGAGAAGATACCATGAGAACTGATAATCGGTACCGTACCAACGATTCGCCGGACCGAAGGTGGCGACTTCGACGAGGGCCAGAAATTCAAGAACCAGGAGAGGTCCCATCTTTTCCCAATAAAGTCGCCTCCGCGAGATGGGTTGGGCCATCAGAGCATTGAGCGTCCGACCTTCAAACTCTGCTCCAAAGGTCGTTGCACCCATCCAAAGGCAGCCGATGCCGTAGGTCAGCAACCAGGGGGACCAGGTCCAGGAATGGGGATCGTCGTCGACCATGAGGGCGATGGAAGGCGCCAGGGATGCGAGGAGAGCGCCAGGTAGTTGCAGACGGAACTCCTTGGAAATCCGCCAACTCCATCCGGCTTCGGTCCGAATGGCCAGCAACAGCATACCGACAACCGCAGTACCGAAGATGAATAATCGACCGTATTCAATGGCTGCAATGTCGTTCCACACCTCCGCCTGATCCTCCAGAAAATAACCCAACGGCAGCAAGACCAACAGCCACCAGGCGGGATGGAACCGTCCGCGTGACCAAGAATAAAACCGGTTCATGGGAGGCCTCCCTTCGTGCCGACCGCAGCCATGAAAATGTCTTCCAAAGCCAGGGCCTCAGATTCCACCCGCAAGGCCTTCGCGCCTTGAAGCCAGGCGATGACCGATTCGGCCTCACCATTGACCATCAGCTCTAGCCAGCGGCCCTCACGACGCAGGGTTCGGGCTCCGGAAACCGTATCGGCATCGGGAGCGTCCTGCCCGAATTCCGCTCGTAATCGGCGATACCGACTTCGGGCATCGTCGGCATTGGCCGTCAAAATGTCCTTGCCGTGGTCCACGATGGTGAAGCGATCGATCAATCCTTCAAATTCCGAGATCAGATGGGTCGAGACCAGCACGGTTCGTTCCCCGGGTGCCGCATCCTGATAAGCCCCGATCACCGTCTGGATGAATTCCCGACGGACGAGCGGGTCCAGACCGGACGTCGGTTCATCGAGGACCAGGAGTTCCGGCTCCGGACAGACCGCTCCGATGAGGGCGACCTGGGTGCGTTGACCTTTGCTCAAAGCGGTGGTGGCCAGTTTTGGGTCGAGATGAAAGCGATCCAGGAGTTCCGTTTCAATTTGCCGGTTCCAATGGCGTCGAAAACTGGCCTGATAATCCAAGGCATCGCGGACGGTCATCCAGGGATAGTAGGCGACCGAGTCCGGAACGTACGCCAGCCGTTCCTTGACGGCGGCCTCGTGGCGACCCGGTGAAAGCCCAAACACACTGACACTGCCCGATTGCGGGCGTAGCAGGTTCAACAGGCATTTGATGGTGGTTGTTTTTCCCGCTCCGTTGCGGCCAAAAAGGCCGTGGCACTGGCCTGGTTGCACCTGCAGGGAGAGTCCGTCAACGGCTTCTCGGCGGTCGTACCGATATACCAGGTTTTGTATGTCAATCACGGGTGACGATTTCATGGGAATGGGAGCCTGGGATGATTGCGCGGTGGTATCCTACTCAGGACGATCGGCCTGCTGTTGTTGAAAATATTGAAGTCGCTGAGCCAGAAGATCAGTGAGTTCTCCCGGCGAGATTTGAAGGTGGTGAGCCTGGACGATCACCGAATCCACCGCCTCGGCCAATCGTTCCGCCCGGACGCTTCGGCGCAGTGGCGAGGGTGCACCGGTCTTCAGAAAGCAACCCTTACCGGCCCGGGTCTCAATGACTCCCTCCGCCTCCAGTTCTGCATACGCCTTAGCGGCCGTGTTCCGGTTGATGCGAAGCTCCTCTGCCAGCGCCCGGACCGACGGCAACGGATCGCCGTCCCGCAATGTCCCGCCCGCCGCCGCCGCCTTCACCTGCTCGACAATCTGGCGATAAACAGGAACGCCGGAACGAAAATTGAGACGTGAAATCATGGGAACGATGGGGATAAACTGACATAGGACAGTAGGACAGTCAAGGGGGAAAAAAGGTGTTTTGGTTCAGAAATGAGCGCTGGATTCGGTGACCTCCCGGTGGCTTCGCCTGTCCTCACCTTTGTCCTCAAGTGCCGGAGGTGAGTCTCAGGACCCAGCGGGATTGAACCCCGACACGGGTATCGGTAGCGCCATTGGGCACGCAGGGTTTCACCTTATATTCGATGGGACAGCTCCTGTGCAAAGTGAATGAGGTCATGCAAGAGAGGTGCGATCCAATTTTCGGTTCTGCCAGTCCGGACAATCGATGAAATCGCACCCGTTCCCTAAAGAGGAACGGTCTTGAACGACACCATCTATTTATGAAAAACACACGAAAGCTCGCTCTCCCTATTCTTTGTATCGTCACCCTGATCGGAATTCTCGCCAGCGGGTGCAATACGGCCAACGGCTTTGGCAAGGACGTCCAAAAAGCGGGTGAAGGAATACAAGACGGAACCAAGTAGGTCCGCCCCCAGCCCGGCATTATCCCCAAAGGACCGCTCAGTCGGGTTACACCCCATGGTTCCAAATCAAGGTGTTGCTTAATATTCATCCGCGGTGGACGCCTGTCGGTATCCACCACCACTTCATTATGAAAAACTTTTTCTCTCTTGCATCCTGGGTGGCGAGTGCCCTCGTCATCACTCCATTCGTATTATCCGCCTCTGAAACGGACGACCGGATTGAAATGGCCGCACGCAAATCGTATGTCTTTAAAACCTACCTGGTCGGTGACTCCATCCACACTGAATCCAAGGAAGGGGTTGTGACCCTGACCGGTACGGTTGCTGTCATCGAACATCGGACGCTCGCCGAAGACACCGTGGAAGGACTACCCGGGGTCCTTCGGGTTGACAATCAGCTCAAGTTGAAAGGCGAGGCACCTCCGGAGCATTCCGATACCTGGCTCACGCTGCGTGTGAAGTCCGCCCTTCTGTTTCACCGTCATGTCAGTGCCACCGGCACCGATGTATCGGTGACGGATGGAATCGTCACCCTGAGGGGCGAGGTTCCCAACCTGGCGCAAAAGGATTTGACAGGAGAATACGCCAAGGACGTCGAGGGAGTCCGGGATGTTAAGAATGAATTGACGGTGTCCGTCGCCCCGGTGAAGCCCGCCGAGAGCCTGGACGAAAAGATTGATGACGCCTCAATCACCGCCCAAGTGAAGGCCGCCCTTTTGGCGCATCGGTCCACACGGTCCTTGAAGACCAAGGTTTTCACGCTGGAAGGCGTCGTGACCGTCACTGGACGTGCATCCAATGAGGCGGAGAAGAGCCTCGTGGGCAAGTTGGTGGAGGACGTCAATGGAGTCCATCAGGTCATCAATCAAATCACCGTGGAGATTTCCGCAGCTTCCGCGAAGTAAGGAAACCGAACAACCGACCGGCACGCGAAGTGCCGGTCCAGGTTGGTTCAAAGCCATTCAACAATCCATCGTATGCTCTACACCATCGCTGTTATTCTTTTGGTTCTTTGGGTCCTCGGATTGGTGAGCAGTTACACCATCGGCGGATTCATCCACATCCTATTGGTGGTCGCTGTGATCATGATCCTGGTCAACCTCATCTCGGGGCGACGCGGACTTTGAATCCGGCTAGTTTCATGGGGGGGGAACACCTTCAAGATCGGTCGTCCGTCGGGGGGAAGCGGCGTCTCGCCGCTTTTGCCCCCGATTGGCCTTGCCCGGGCAAACTGCAGCTGATCCGGACAGCCACGGCTCGGCGGGAGCCCCGGTCCTGCGCACGGCCCTTTGGCTTTGCCTATGCGAAATCAGCGTTGTTCGAACCGCCTAAGGCTTGGCGGGAGCCTCGCCCTACCATTGCCTTGTGACTCCTTACTATCACTTTCTGAATATACGTTACATCTGTAGGGCGAGGCTCCTGCTGAGCGGTGGGGGGTTTGGATTGAGTCCATTGCAGGCGGGCACATCCAACAGGGTGGGGCAAAAACGGCGAGACGCCGCTGCCACTACCCAATTCTTCGGAGGCAAAGCTAAATCGCCGTCCGCAGGACCATTTGAATCTTAACCATGATTCAAACCCTCTTTTCCATCGTTCCAGGGTGGGTTGCCCGTTACCTCCATCCCGTGAGGGGCGAAGCGCCGCTCCGAGGGGATTTGATGAGTGCCGAACAGTTGGTCCGACATGCGCGGACACTGGCCGAGGGTCACGAGGTTGTCATCCGTCATCGGGATAACCGTCTGTTATCCTGTCTGGATTCCAATGAGGCCGTCTTGCGGAATTTCAACCGATCGACCCTTTTGATCGGACGCGAACGCCACCTGACACCGGCGGCGGAGTGGCTGTTGGATAATTTCTACCTCATCGAGGAGCAGATTCAACTGGCACGACGCCATCTGCCGAGCGGGTACAGCCGTGAACTGCCGCGTCTGGTCCGGGGTCCATCCCATGGTTTACCGCGCGTCTACGACATCATCCTGGAATTGATCGCCCATGTGGATGCGCAGATCGATGCGGAACCCCTCTCGAGTTTCATTGATGCTTATCAGTCGGTGGCCTGGCTCAAGCTCGGTGAGCTTTGGGCGATTCCGATCATGCTCCGCCTCGGGCTGATTGAAAATCTGCAGCGGATTGCCAACCGACTGACCCTGGCGCGGGCTGATCGGGATTCTGCGGTCTCCTGGGTGCATCGCCTGCAGGAGATGACCGGGAAACAACCATCCGGCCTTGTGATCGTGGTGGCCGAAATGGCCAATGCGGACCTGTCGCTTTCGTGCTCCTTCGTTGCGGAATTTTGCCAGCGACTCTCCCGTCAGAGCCCGGTTCTACAGCTTGCCCGCAGCTGGCTGGACCAGCGCTTGTCCGAAAAGGGGACTTCCATCGAACTCCTCATTCACCAGGAGAGTCAAGGCCAGGCGGCAGATCAGGTTTCCGTGAGTCACTGCATATCCAGCCTGCGGCTTCTCAGCACCATGGATTGGATGCGATTCGTGGAATCGCACAGTCGGGTGGAAACAATCCTGAGATCCGATCCTGCAGCAGTATACCCCGAGATGGATTTTCAGACCCGGGATTCCTATCGGCATGCGGTCGAATCCCTGGCCCGTCATGGAAATGCCAGTGAACCAGCGGCAGCTGAGAAGGCCATCGAAAGGGCTGCGGAATGTGCGCGAAGCTTTGGAATAGGCGCGCGTTCGGCTCATGTGGGATATCATCTCGTCGATCGGGGTGCCAATGCCTTGCGAAGCGACCTATCGGTGCGGCTTCCATGGTCATCCCGGGTTGAAGCGGTACTGCTGAGGCATCCATTGCTGTTCTACTGCGGCGGTGTGTGTTCTTTGACGCTTTTGGCTTTGCTCGCGTGGAGCTTCCGGGCGGAGACGTCCGAGGTTCCTGACGGAATTTTCCTCCTATTCATCCCGCTGGTTTTGATTGGGGCGAGCCAATTTGCGGTTTCGCTGACCAACCTCCTGTGTGGATGGTGGGTGAAGCCGCGTCTGCTCCCGCGATTGGACTATTCCCGGGGATTACCATCGGACCGTCGAACCATGGTCGTGGTTCCCGCGCTGATTTCCAACGTGGACGAGGTCAATCAACTGATCGGGAACCTTGAGATTCATCACCTCGCAAATCCCGATGCCCACCTGCATTTTGCCCTTCTAACGGACTTTCTGGATTCGCCTACGGAAACGACGCCGCAGGATGCCATGGTGCTGGAGAAAGCCCGGCTTGGAATTGTTGCCTTGAATCAGCGTCATTCGGTCGCCGGTCGCAGTGTTTTTTACCTGCTGCACCGTTCGCGACGATGGAATGCCGGTGAGGGTCTGTGGATGGGTTATGAGCGAAAGCGTGGGAAGTTGAGTGAGTTCAACTCACTCCTTCGCCGCGGTGCGGCCGACTGTTTTTCCACGGTGGTGGGGGAACCCGGCATCTTTTCAACAGTCCGCTACGTCATCACGCTCGACTCGGATACACAGCTCCCCAGAGATGCCGCCTGCCAACTGATAGGGATCATGTCTCACCGGCTGAATCGTCCTGAATTTGATCCCGTTCGGGGTATTGTCATTGAGGGTTACGGCATCCTCCAGCCGAGGGTTGGCGTCAGCCTTCCTACGGCTCGACGCACCTGGTTTGCGCGTCTGTTTGCGGGTGACTCCGGCATCGATCCGTATACCCGGGCGGTGTCGGACCTCTATCAAGACCTCTTTCGGGAGGGTTCCTTTGTGGGTAAGGGCATTTATGATGTCGATGCCTTTGAGCGCGTCATGGCCGGACGATTCCCCGAGAACACGGTTCTGAGTCATGACCTTCTCGAGTCCTGCCATGCGCGGTCGGCTTTGGTGAGCGATGTGGAGTTTTACGAGGGATTTCCCGCGCGGTATAGCGTCGACACCGCCCGCCGCCATCGTTGGATTCGCGGCGATTGGCAGGCGATCCGCTGGCTGCTGCGGCGGACCCCCGGGGCGGATGGCGGATTCCAGCCAAATCCCCTGACGTTTCTCTCCCAATGGAAGCTGCTGGACAATCTTCGCCGAAGCCTGGTGCCCGCAGCGCTGACGGCTTTCCTTTTGGGTAGTTGGTTGCTCCTTCCTTCCTTAAGCCTCGAAGCCGTCCTGGTTGTGTTGGGAGTGATGGCCCTGCCGGCCCTGTTAACGGCATTGGGTTCCGCTCTTTCCAAACCTGAGGAAAATCCGACGGAATTGCACCTCTGTCAGGTGGGACTGTCGGTGGTTCAACAACTGGGCCAACTGGTGTTAAACCTCGCTTTCCTTCCCTGCGACGCCGCGCTCAATCTCGATGCCATTATTCGGACCTTAACGAGGCTGTTCATCACACGTCGCCGATTGATGGAATGGCGGTCCTCCGGGGAATCGGCACGAAGCGATACCGTCGGTTTGCTCCAATCGTACGTGAGCATGGTCAGCGCCCCGTTGGTGGCCATCCTTGGGGGAACGGCCATCTGGATTGTTCAGCCCGGGAGTTTTCCTGTGGCCGCGCCCTTTTTAATCCTCTGGTGGTTGGGACCTGGCCTGGCGTGGTGGATCAGTCGACCGATCCCGTCCATTCCCCCTGCCTTGAGCACGGAGCAAATTCAGTTTCTGGGAATCACAGCCCGTAGAACCTGGCGGTTTTTCGAAACTTTCGTCAATGCCGACGAGCACTGGTTGCCGCCGGACAATTTTCAGGAAATTCCGGAGGGCCGAGTCGCCTCGCGAACCTCTCCCACCAACATGGGGCTGGCACTCCTCGCCAATCTGACCGCCTGTGATTTCGGGTATCAGTCCACGGGGATGCTGCTTCGCCGCACCCGCGACGCATTGACCACCATGGAGCGAATGGACCGCCACCGGGGACACTTTTACAACTGGTATCACACGCGGTCACTGCAGCCACTGATTCCGCTCTATATTTCAAGTGTCGACAGTGGTAATTTGGCGGGTCATCTGCTGACGCTTTCCTCGGGCCTTCGGGAATTGGCCGACCTCCCGATGGACCTCCAAAATCCAAGCCGTGGACTACTGGACACCGTCCGCGTTCTTCGACTGGCGGGTGCGCCGCCTGCATCTGTGGACGAAATCGAGGCGGTCCTGGCTGAGTCCACCGAGGGATTACAGGCGGCAGAACATCGCCTGACGGAAGCCTTGCGGCTGACGGAGGCGCTCCTTTCAACGCCTCTTGAACCCGGAAACCTATGGGGGGATTGGGCTGATGCACTCCGCCGGAACTGTCAGGATCATCGTACGGACCTCGTCTTCCTGGCTCCCTGGCTCCTTGAAACCGACTTCTCCGCCCCGACCGATGGGGGGCTCAAATCCGTTCGCGAGGCGAGCGAATTGGAATTTGAATCGCTCCTGGATCCATTGGATTTCCCTTTGGGTTTGCGGAAATGGGCTGAACGCACGTTGGAAATAGCCGCCGCCATCGAGGCTGGTTACGGCACAACCGCAGGTGTGAACCGGCCGGTCGAGGCAGTGCGGAAAGCGTCGATTCTGGTCAGAGGGCTTCGGGAATCCGCCGCACGGTCCCGGGAACGACTGATGGAACTCGAGGAGCTCGCCCGGTTGTGCGAAGGCATGGCCGCCATGGACTTCACCTTCCTGTTTGATTTTGATCGGAAACTATTCTCGACCGGGTTCCGGATGGCGGAACACCGGTGCGATTCCGGCTATTATGACCTGCTGGCCTCCGAGGCCCGGCTGTGCAGTTATGTGGCCATCGCCTTGGGTCAGATACCTCAGAATCACTGGTTTGCTCTGGGTCGATTATTGGTGGGGGGACGCTGCGGACCGAACTTGGTGTCCTGGAGCGGCTCCATGTTCGAGTACCTGATGCCGATGTTGGTGATGCCCTCGTTTGAAAACACGCTCTTGGACCGCACCTGCCACGCCGCTGTCCGGCAACAGATCGCCTATGGCAGGCTGCGGGGCGTGCCCTGGGGAATTTCGGAGTCCGGTTACAACAGGACGGATGTGGAACTCAACTACCAATATCGCGCCTTCGGTGTTCCGGGGTTGGGGCTGAAGCGCGGACTGTCGGAGGACCTTGTTATCGCGCCCTATGCCACGGCGCTGGCGCTGATGGTCGACCCTGTGGCGGCCTGCGAAAACCTCCAGCGGATGGACCGGGATGCCCGCTGCGGAACCTATGGATTCTATGAGGCCATCGATTATACCCCGACCCGGCTGCCACCCGGCGAGACCAGTGCAACCGTCCGCTCCTACATGGTTCATCATCAAGGGATGAGCCTGCTGGCCTTGGCCCAACTCCTCAAGGACGGTCCCATGCAACGGCGGTTTCTCGCCTGTCCGGTTCTCAAGGCTTCCGACTTGCTCTTGCAAGAGCGTGTTCCGCGTTCGGTTCCCGGCGTTTACACCGAGGACCTGAGCCTGGAGACGGCCCACACGTTGGCCGTGGAAAACGAAAGCATGATGCGCGTGTTTACCGACACGTCACCCCCGGCACCCGAAGTTCAATTGTTATCGAACGGTCGGTACCATGTCTTAATCAGCAGTACGGGCGGGGGATACGGACGTTGGAAAGACCTTGCCGTCACCCGTTGGCAGGAGGATTCGACCTGCGATGGTTCGGGAACCTTTGTTTATCTGCGCGAACCAGCCACCGGCGAATTCTGGTCGGCCACCCATCAGCCCACCCTCCGGACCCTGCACGGTAGCGAAGCCATTTTCACCGAGGCCCGGGCGGAATTCCGGCACCGCCATCGTGAACTGGATGTGCACCTGGCCATCAGCGTCTCACCGGAGGACGATGTGGAACTGCGCCGACTGACCATCACCAACCATTCCCTTCTGCCCCGTCAGCTGGAGGTGACGTCTTATCTCGAGCCGGTTCTGGCCCTCGCCTCATCGGACGCGGCGCATCCGTTGTTCAGCAAACTCTTTCTGCAAACCGAATTCGAAGCGTCCACTTCGGCGTTGCTCTGCACCCGACGAGCCCGATCGCAAGAGGAAAAGCCGCCTTGGATGCTGCATCTGCTGGTCGTTGCCGGAGGCGAGGTCGGCGGCATCACCTGTGAGACGGACCGTGCCCGTTTCGTTGGTCGTTGTGGGAGCCTTGTTCGGCCCGACGCCATGACCAGGGACACGCCGTTTTCGAATACCGTGGGGGCGGTTCCGGACCCCATTCTGTCGCTCCGCCGAACAGTCCGCCTGGCACCCTATCAAACCCTGGTGGTCGATTTGGTCACGGGCGTGGCCGAGAGTCGGGAGGCTGCCTTGGCGCTGATCGAACGTTACCAAGGTCCCCGCATGGCCGACCGGGGCTTTGACCTCGCCTGGACCCATGGGCAGGTGACTCTCCGGCATCTGGACGCCACTGAAGGGGAGGCCCAGCTCTACAGCCGCCTCGCCAGCGCCCTTGTTTATGCCGATCCGGTCAGACGGGCCAATGCCGGGGTGCTCCGCGGCAACCGGCGGGGACAAAACGCCTTGTGGAGTTACGGGATTTCGGGTGACCTGCCGATTCTGCTGCTCCGGATCAGCGACGTGAACAAGATCGAGCTCGTCCGCCAGTTGGTCAAAGCGCACGCGTATTGGCGGATGAAAGGTCTAACCACGGACTTGGTCATTCTCAATGAAGACATATCGGTCTACCGGCAATCCTTGCACGAACAGGTCACGAGTCTCGTATCCACAGGCATCGGTGCCCAACTCCTCGACAAGCCGGGCGGCATTTTTGTCCGTCATCTCGAGCAGATGTCGCATGAGGACCGCATCCTTTTGCAATCAGTGGCGCGTGTTTATCTGGATGACGAACGCGGAACCTTGGCGGATCAGGTGGAACCTCATCTTGCCTTGGTTTCGCTCGTTCCCCTGTTGATTCCGACCCGGATGGCAGAAGTGGAGTCCATGCCACCGATGCCGAATCCAGTTCTGCGATTTCCCAACGGTCTGGGCGGCTTCTCCGAAGACGGGAAGGAATACATCATCTGTCTGGAGTCAGGGCGTGCCACACCCGCGCCATGGGTCAATGTCATCGCGAACCCGACGTTTGGGACGGTGGTCTCGGAAAGCGGTTCGGCCTACACCTGGGTGGAAAATTCTCACGAGTTCCGACTGACACCCTGGAGCAATGACCTGGTCTCGGATACGCCGGGCGAAGCCTTGTATCTTCGGGATGAGGATACCGGCCAATTTTGGTCACCCACTCCGCTCCCGGTGCGGGGCAGTACTCCGTACATCGTCCGCCACGGGTTCGGCTACAGCACGTTTGAACACAGCGAAAACGGCATCCACTCGGAGCTGACCATCTTTGTCGCAATGGATGCGCCCGTGAAATTCTCGTGTTTGAAATTGCGGAATGACACCGGACGAACCCGTCGGATTTCCATCACCGGCTATTGGGAATGGGTCCTGGGTGAGTCACGCCCCAAAACACTTCTCCATGTGCAAACGGAGGTGGATTTCAAGACCGGCGCTCTGCTCGCTCGAAATTATTATAACACCGAATTTCCCGACCGGATCGCCTTTGTCGATGTGAGCGATTCGGTGCGCACCGTCACCGGCGACCGCCGGGAATTCATCGGCGGCAACGGCAATCTGGCCAACCCCGCTGCCCTTCGACGTTCGCGACTTTCAGGAAGGGTGGGTGCCGGATTAGACCCCTGCGGCGCAGTCCAAGTGGTGCTGGAATTGGCGGATGGGCAGGAGCGTGAAATCACCTTCCGCCTGGGTGTGGGCCGGGGATTGCCGGATGTCCACAGTTTGATCCAACGCTATCGCCGTCTGGACGCCACCAGTATCGCCCTGGCGCAGGTCCGCACCCATTGGCAACGGTTGCTGGGTACCATCCAAATTGAAACGCCCAACCCCGCCGCCGATTTCATGGCCAACGGATGGCTCCTGTACCAAACCCTGAGTTGTCGTCTCTGGGCTCGGACAGGGTTTTATCAATCGGGGGGAGCCTACGGATTCCGCGACCAGCTCCAGGATGTCATGGCCTTGGTTCATGCGGCACCGGCTCTGACCCGCGAACACCTGCTCCGTGCGGCTGCTCACCAGTTCCGGGAGGGGGACGTTCAACATTGGTGGCACCCTCCCTCTGGAAGGGGGGTTCGGACTCACTTTTCCGACGATTTCCTGTGGCTGCCCTATGTGACCTGCCGATATGTCGAATGCGTCGGTGACCGAGCCGTTTTGGACGAGAAGATCGGGTTGCTCGAAGCCCGCCCCCTGAAACCGGAGGAAGAGGCCTACTACGATCAACCCAATTCGGCGGAGGAATCCATCACACTTTACGAACACGGCGTACGTGCCATCGAGCGGGGTCTCCGTTTCGGCTCGCACGGGCTTCCGTTGATGGGTTGTGGCGACTGGAATGACGGGATGAATCGGGTGGGGAACGAAGGCCGAGGTGAAAGTGTTTGGCTGGCCTTCTTCCTTTACGATGTCCTGATTCGATTTGAACGACTCTCCCGGCAACGTGGGGATGCGGTGTTTGCGGATCGTTGTCTGGCCGAGGCATCCCGGCTTCAGAAGAACATTGAAGCAGGAGCATGGGATGGGGATTGGTATCGACGCGCCTATTTTGACAGCGGCGAACCGTTGGGCTCGCACCTGAATGCCGAGTGCCGGATCGATTCCCTGCCGCAGAGCTGGGCCGTCCTGAGCGGTGCTGCCGATCCTGCCCGGGCGCGCACGGCCATGGGTCAGGTGGACCGTCAGCTGGTTCATCGCGCAGACCGCTTGATCCAATTGTTCGATCCGCCGTTCGACAAATCCTCAATGAATCCCGGCTACATCAAGGGATATATTCCCGGAATCCGGGAAAACGGGGGTCAGTACACCCACGCCGCGGTGTGGTCGGTGATGGCATTCGCCCTGTTGGACCAGAACGACCTGGCTTGGGAATTGTTCGGCTTGATCAATCCCGTTCTCCACGGTGCCTCGCCAGCCGGAATCGCGACCTATCAGGTGGAACCGTATGTGGTGGCGGCGGACGTCTATTCAGGTGCGACGCATCAAGGGCGCGGTGGTTGGACCTGGTACACGGGCTCGGCCGGTTGGATGTACCGGCTCCTGGTGGAAACGCTGCTGGGCCTCAACCGGACCGGCGATCAGCTCATCCTGAAACCGCATCTGCCCCACGACTGGAACGAATGCACGTTGCACTATCGCTTTCATGACACCGTTTATCACATCCATGTCTCCCGTCCCGGTCAACCGTCCGTTTCCGGAGGCCTCTTGACCCTGGATGGACAGGAGCTACCGGGGGTCGTTCTTCCGTTGAAGAACGACCGCCGCGAGCATGTGGTTCATTTGGTCTTGGGCAACGCGACGTCTCGGATTGACCCAGTCTCGGACACTCCACCGATGGGCGAAATTCTTCAAGGACCGGTGACGGTGGGTTCCGAAGTAAACGGCACCGTTCCCCGTCCTGATCCCAGGGTTACATCCCCATGATTTGATAGCCGCAGTCCACGTACAGGACTTGGCCGGTGATGGCGGCGGCCCCGTCGCTGGCAAGGAAAGCCCCGGTGTGACCCAACTCATCCGGCAGCACATTGCGCTTGAGGGGGGCGTGTGCCTCGTAGTGCTTCAACATCTCGGACAGCCCGGAAATGCCTCGGGCGGCGAGGGTGTTCATCGGACCGGCACTGATGCAGTTGACCCGAATTTTGCGAGAGCCAAGGCTGTAGGCGAGGTAACGGGTGCTGGCCTCCAGAGCCGCCTTGGCCACACCCATGACATTGTAGTGGGGAATCACCTTCTCGGCGCCGTAATAGGTCATGGCGACAATACTTCCTCCCGACGTCATCAAGGGTGCAGCCGCCCGGGACAGGGCGACCAGGGAATAGGCGCTGACGTCATGGGCCACCCGAAAGGCCTCGCGGGAGGTGTGCAGGAAATCCCCTTCGAGGGCTTCGCGCGGCGCAAAGGCAACGCTGTGCAGGAGGAGGTCCAGACGGCCAAATTTCTCCCGGAGTTGGGTGAACACGGCCTCGATTTGAGAATCCTGGGTGACATCGCAGGGCAAAATCAGGGTGTCGGGACCAAAGGTGCCGGCCAATTCCTCCACGTTTTCCTTGAGGCGTTCCCCTTGGTAGGTAAATGCAAGGGTCGCTCCTTCGCGTTTCCAAGCCTGGGCGATGGCCCAGGCGATGGAGCGCTTGTTGGCGACTCCGAACACAACGCCGATCTTGCCGGTGAGCAATGACATAGTCCGCAAGACTTAGGCGATTCCCAGAGGGACCGCAAGCACCGGAACCAGGCAGGATGGTCATCCGTCGAGGGACCACCTTCAACAAAGGAGCCATTCGAGCGGAACTGGAAGCGAATCGAGACGTGCCTGTGGCTTGCGGCCAAAGGAATTCCCCGGCTATCTGTTGGTGCATGTCAGCGACCGGCGAATCGTTCCCACCCCAAGGCCAGCCTTTGTCCCGGTCTGAATCCATCGTCCGCGGTGCCTGGGGCTTTGGAGTCACCGGCGTGGTCGCCTTTTCCATCTGGGCACTGGCGGGTGGGTGGTTTGGACATCACGGCGGCGAGGGATTCCTCTACGCGGCCATCGCCTTCGCCTTCCTCGGCTTGGCGGGCCTCCTCCTCCACCCGCTGATATCCGGCCCGGGGTCATTCCGGCGCTTCTACCTTCTCTTCATCCCGGCCTTTTTGGCTTATTCCGTCATCTGGAGCGCTGCCTGGTTCGCTGCCGGATTTGGGTGGGGCGAGGTCTTGGGCTCCCTGGTGGGCTCCCTGGCGTTCGTCGCTGTCCTGGGACGATTTCGCGGCGGCATCCGGCCATTCCTGGCAGCGGGCCTTGTTCTCTTTGTGGTCCACTTCTCGACTTACTGGATCGGCGGGCAGATCGCCTATCGTCTCATGGGTCCCCACGGTTCCGATCTCCTACCCGGCGTGGATGCCGGAACTCGTGCCCTCATCGCAAAACTGCTCTGGGGTCTGTTCTACGGAACCGGTTTCGGGGCGGGCCTGGGAAATGCCCTCTTTGTCTTCCGGAACTAAGGTTCCGGGTCTTGGTCGCCGGGGTTTCGAGTTTTTGGCTGCCCAAAGTGGAAGCGGCGTCCCGCCGCTCCTCGGTGGGACGCGCTCCTGCAAGTCCCCAATCATTGCAGGGATCATGACGTCTCCCATTCTCAGGGCACATCATTATCAAGGCTCCTTCCAAGCCGGGGGAGGTACAATACGCTCCCGCCATGAGCTCAGCTGCAGTTGTATCCAGCCTGACCCCGAGCGCACCACCTGTGGCGTTTGAGGTCAGGAGAAGCATCACTTGCGGGGTTGGCGCGGTTCGGACCGCCAGGCGGACGAGACGTCCGCATTCCCGGGATGGACCCGGTCCAAATCGCCTTGGAGCGCCCTACCGATGTAGTTCTGATTCAATCGGTTATGTCTGAAATACCAAGATGAGAAGAGAGCGGCTCTTTCGAAGACAAGAATGTCTCCAATACGTCATTTGCCCGCCGACCTTGCGACGTAGCGCAGACATTCCTGTCTGCCGTTCCGCAGGTTTCCAAACCTGCCGGGCCGACCGGTAAACCCAAACGCCACCGGAAATCTTGTGACCGACACCAGCCCATCGCGTCTGAAGCTGACGGCAAGGTCTACTACGGCACCGCGTTGGCCGTCATCTTACGCCAGGCATCGATTGAACGCCGACCATTCTCCTTGGGGTCCCCGGTTAACCCGTAGCCCTGAAGTCCAAAGGGTCCTTTATAGCCGAGAGCCCGGACCTCCCGGACCAGTCTTCCCACGTCATAGCTCCCCTGGCCGAGCGGTTGAATCAATTGTTTCCAGTCCAACCGCCGGGTATCCCCGCCGTCCGCTCCGTTGATGCTGACAAAGAAGAGCCGGGGAAGGGCGGCACGAATGGCGGGAAGCGGGTCCTTGTCTCCCTCCACCTTCAGAAAATGACAGAGGTTGAACGTGCTGCCGACCCCTGGACGACCCAGTTTGTCCGCCACCCGGGCGGCGTCGTCCAGGCGTTCGACCCAGGTCCCCGTGTGGGGGTACAGGGCAATTCGGACTCCGCGCGGCTCGGCATAGTCGGCCAGCTCTTTGATTCGGAGAACAGCCACGGCGTCGCCCTCTGGATCGGACGAAGAAAAGGCCCGTCCGTTGCGGGTCACCTTTGGAACGGTCAGCCAGACGGCGGCACCGCTGCCTTGGAGTTGGTCCACCAGTTTTTCAAACTGGCCGGTCCGTGCCGGACCGTCGGCATCGAGTTCGATTCCGATGTAGGTGTTATAAAGCCGGAGCCCCTGAGCCTTTAAGGTCGATAGGACGGCGGTGACGTCGTAGCCCTCGGTGCTGAGCCCGTCGAAGCCGAGCGTTTTCAGCGCGGGGACCAATTCGGTGGTTGGCAGCTTCAACCCGTTTTGAAAGGCAAAGAATTCCGGCGGATACCGTTCCACCTCGGCACCCATCGCCGTCGCCAGAATCAAAAGACAACGGACAAAAACCACATATCGCAGGACCGCCCGAATCATTCCTCTACCATTCAGCGAACCGTTACGAGGTCAAGCACAGCCCGGAACCAAAAACCCAGGACAGAGGGACCGGCCGGGACTGGCGTTTGATTGAACAGATGTCAGTGAAACTGCCCCGGACGAACCAATCCCCGGAGGTTGGAGACCCCGGACAGCATCCAGCCCATGGCAACATCCAGGATGGGAGTGGCCAGCATCTGGACATATCCATCAGTGTCCAGGCCGGCATTTTTTGCGAGAAGGTCGAGATTCAGACTCAATTTTCCGAAGTAATCCTCCGCATTCCAACCGCCCCGAACGCTGGGGCCTTCAAGGATGTCGGAAATGGGATACTTTTCTGACATTCGGGTCATCAGTTCTGCCACTTCGGGGGCTGTAATAAAGGCTCTGTCGGCATTCATTTTCAGCTTCCTTTGGAGCAGCGTATCGGCGATCGCTTTGGCCGTTCCACCTAACGCACTGCTGACAAATAAAGGTTGGCCTGCCTCGTGTGAGAAAATGGCTTCCTCAACGATGCCAGGCAACCTTCGCGCTCCAGCCGGTGCCGACATCATTGTGTTGAGATTTATGCCTGGCCCTCCCACAAAAAGCCGATATTCCGTCTGCCGCACGAGCTCCCGTCTCATGGATGTCAAAGCCCGAATTCGAGCGAACTGGCCCAAATCGGTTTGGGAGAATGCTTTGGCCTTCTCCCCATCCGCCTCCAAGTCCGGAAGAACATCTTCCATGCCGCGAGGAAGAACTTGAAGTATTTGGATAAGGCCTTGTTGAACTAGCCGCCGGGCCAGTGCTTCAGATACAGGTGGTGGCTGATCCGGCCAAGCCAGGAAATTGAGGATGGGCGGCGGAACGATGCCGGTGATCGGGTCAGGTTTCTCGGGTTTCAGTTGACGGAATATTCGGGCATCCCGGGCAAGATGGTTGAGGATGCCGTCCTCATCCCATCGACCAAGGGAATCCTTCCAAGAATGGCCCAGGACGAGCCGGGCACCCTCGAGCAGGAAGTTATTGGCTTCGTCGTATACGAATCGGTTGACGGCCCGGTTTTTGTCCCCCAGGGCCTTTGGCCAGTCGGGGTCATCCTCGTCGGGTGCGGATACAGACAATCCGAACCGGAGTCCGACATATTTTCTTGAATCAAAGTTCATCATGGACCTTGGAGTTCACCGAAGGGATTCAACGTATTCGAGTGCAACTGGCGGGCTGTTTTGAGCCAACCAGTCGCGAAGCGCGGAAAATTCTTCCTGGCGGGTCTGCGCCTTGGGCACAAGCCAAAGTCGCGATTCCGGGAGGCTGGGAAATGCAAACGCCAGTTTCGTAGCCGCCAGAGTGGGTAATCGCAGCCAAACCCGGGGACACGAACCCACTGGAGCGCATTCTCCCGCCACCGATCGCATGAGCAGCAATCGCAGGTGTTCGCGCAGGGCGGCTGTCAGCACCCGATAGGTATTGCCGTCATCAATCCGCACATTCGGTACCGAGGCAAAGGGAACAGAAGAGGGAGCCGACACGGGTTGCATCAGGGCATCCACGACCACAATCGGCATACCGTTGGAATAGGCAGTCATGAACTCGTCGAGGCAAACGGAGCGAAGTTCATAGGCGTTCGTACGGAGGGCGACAAAAACACAGGAACCGGCCGCTTCGCGAATCTCCGTGAACCAGTCATCGCCACTCCCAAGGTTTTGAGCATCGTACCATGCATCCAATTCCGGAATATCCTTGATGCAATTTTCAAGAGCTCGCGCAAAAAAGACGCCATCATGTTTGGCGTGGCTGATAAAGAGCTTGAGAGTCTCCGATTTTTCGTTTTCCCCAAGTAGCAATCGCGCACGGTGGAGGGCAATCAATCCAAGTTTGTGAGCGATGATCCGGTCCTCACCCAGGCTCTCGATGTTCTTGACCTGGCGACCTTTGAAGACCGGGGGCAGCTTCTTCAAGGCAATCGTCGAAAGACTATATGCCAACAATCCGTAACCCCCTCCGGTTTTGGCGGACTCATTGATCCGGGTTGCGATCGAATCCAGCACCAGTGTCATCCCGGGATCATCCACCAATTGTTCGGTCACAAGGACTACGTACAAGGTCTTACGAGTCAGTCCTTCGCCTGCATCCAATTCATTCCAAGCGGCCTGGCTGGTGATGGATTTGACCTCCACCCGGTCCCAGACGTCCGGAGGTGTGTCCAGATTGGAAACGGCGGGGTCCTTGGACACCGGAGCGAATGCGCGCGACAACGCCAGCACACATTCGGCTGCCTCCTTCTGGTTCTTCGGATGATAAACGAAGGTCAGCCGGAATAGGGGAGTCAGCTTCATGGAGTACGAAAATGCTGTGGGCTGAGTGTCCGGAGAGAGTCACGGACTTCATCCCTGTCCGCGTCCTCACTCCAATCCTTCATCGACTGAACGCGGCTCAACGTGGAGGGAGGTGGAAACCAACGCTGCCGGTAGCGTTGACGACGAAGCGCTGCCTCCTCCAGCCAAACCGGAATTGCGGAGGCTTCCTCGGTCCATTTCTTCAATATCGCCATATTTTGTGCGATGAAGTCGTGCAATCGCCCGGGAACCCGGTCGGGTTCGTAATACGGCTTTGAAAAATCTTCATGGTTCGGGAGCTTGACTCCCAACAATGCTGCCCCCGGTTGTGCGGCGTTTCCGTCGCCCACAATCCTCGGGGCCATGGCAAGGTCCATTTCAATGTCCACGAAGCGACTGAATTGGGTCGTGGGTCCCAGCAGGACCATGATGTGACTGCATCCATTCAAAACCGGTTGAACTTTCTCCAGATAGTTGTCCCCGGGTAACACCGCCGTATTGAAGTTCCAACTGCGGATGCCCAGCCCCGAAAGAATTTTCTCCATCCGATTGGCGTATTCAGCGTCCGCCTTGGCATGGGACAGGAAAACCAGGGTCTCAGATGGTTGACTCGACATCCCAGCAAGGGAAGCGAGGCGACCGACAGTGTCAAGGGAAGAGACTTTTGGAGGTCAATCGGCGATGAGGAGGGTATGCGGTTACCGTTACGGCAAAGGACACGATTCTCAGCCGCTTCCCGGAATCTCAATCCCCGATGGCCAGTGAACCTGGGCCGGCGTTGGGTGGCGCCGTCTGTTGTTCCTCCGCAGGAGGCACCGAAGGCTTTCGGCGCAGGGTCAGGCGGGAAACCCGTATGCCTTCGATTTCCTCAATTACCAGCTCGAAGCCGCCCACAGGAATGACCTCGCTCAACCGCGGAAAGCCACCCATGAACGCCGCCACCCAGCCGCCTACCGTAGTGATACCGGGCATTTCGATGCTTTCGCCGGTGATGTCCTCCAATTCAAACAAGGGCAGGGTTCCCTCGACATCCCACTCGTCATCTCCGCGCGGAACAATTCTCGGTTTTTCGTGGTCGAATTCGTCCTGAATGGGCCCGACCAATTGCTCCAGAACGTCCTCCAAAGTCACCATGCCGGTGGTGCTGCCGTATTCATCGACCACCAGGGCGAGATGAAGCTTGCGCTCCAGAAAAAACTGAAGCAGTCGTTCGAGGCGGGTGGTTTCCGGAACAAAGATCAACGGGCGGGCGACGGATCTCAAGATGGCTGCGGTCCGTCCCCGTTGACGCAGCGGATACAAATCCTTGATGTGAACCACGCCCACGGTCTGGTCGGGGTCTCCCAGTTCACATAAGGGGAATCGCGAAAACCGGCTTTGTTCCACCGTGGCCAGACATTCGGCAAAGGTCTTGGAGGCATCCAGGAAGGTGATTTCCCGGCGGGGTCGCATCACCTCGGCCACGATCCGGCGCCGCAGATCGATCGAGTTCAGCAGGATGGTTTGGCTGAGCTCGAGGCCTTGGGGAAGTTTTTGTCCGGCCAGCACCAACCGAATTTCCTCCACCGACTGCCCGATTTCCTCGGCTTTGGTGTCAACGCCCAGGCGGTCGAGCACCCAGTCGGCGGCGGCATCGATCAGGCGGATGAGCGGATGGGCGACCCATTGGAAGGCTTCGAGAGGGCGGGCGACCCAGAGGGCGACGTCCTCCGTCCGACGCAGGGCCAGGGCCTTGGGCACCAATTCCCCTGCCACGATCAAGACGAAGGACATGCTGATGAAGCCGATACCGAACAGCAATTGATGAAGCCAGCGGGAGGAGCCCAGTCCGATGCTGGCCAGGGTGGGAGCGATGGCGGTATCGACCAGCGGCTCGATGTACTGGCCCAGCAGCAAACTGACGAGGGTGATACCAACCTGGGTGGCCCCAATGACCTTGCTCAACCGGGACTTGAGGCGTCCGGCGGCAATCGCTCCCCGCGACCCCTTTTTTTTCAGGGCTTCCACCTGCGTGTGGCGCACCTTGACGAGAGCAATCTCGGCGGCGACGAAGAATCCGTTGATGACGATGAGCATCGCAGCCAGGGCGAGCTTTTCGATGCCATCCAGCAATGGCCCGGAACCCATCATAAAACACCTCCAAACAGTGTATCGAGGATGTCGCCGAGGGTGATCACGCCCCAATCTCGACGGTTGGCATCAACCACAATGGCCAGGTGCTCGGCGTTGCGCTGCATCCGGCGTAGGGCGTCCTCGAGGCGGGTGGTTTCGTCGAAATAAACCGCAGGACGGAGGATGTCCCCGGCCACGCGGATTCCCGGTCGGGGTTCGGAATAGAGCACGTGACGCAGGCTGACCACACCGACGATGCGACGGTCGGGTCCGGTGTGACTCCAGACGGGAAGGCGGGGCTGGGCACCGGCACGGAAACGGTCGAGGAGTTCGGAGACTGGCGTGTTGGCGACCACGGTGTCGTATTTGTCGAGGGAACGAGCCAGTTGGCCCACGGTGCGGGTTTGCAGATCAAAGACACGCCCAATCAAGGTGCGTTCGGCCGGATGCAGTGCGGTGCCGGACTCGACCATCACCGCCCGAAGCTCGTCCCGATTTCCGAACACCCGGGTGGTGAGAGGCAGACCTCCAGTCCAGCGCAGCAGCCCGGCGGCGAAGGACTCCACCAACGAGACGAGGGGCGAGAGGACGACGTGGGCAACTTGGAACCCACGGACCAGGCGGCTGGCCAGCCGGTCGGGGGCACGGCGGAACAGTTGCTTCGGCAGCAGCTCGCAGAGGAGGTACAAGGCGAGTACAAAGCCGCTGAGTGAGGTCCAAAAAATCCACGGTTGATCGGAAAGGACATTGTGGAGGTCGGTCACCACAATCCAGACGGCGGCAAAGTTGGCGATGGTATTGCCCACCAGCGTGGTCCAAAGGAAGTTTTCCGGTCGGTCGAGGTAACCGAGGAGGGCACGGGCTTGCGGACGGCCCTCGCGCAACCATTGCCGCAATCGCAGGCGGTTCAGGGACATCACGGCTGTCTCCATACCCGACAGAAAGAAGGAGACGAGGAGCCAGAAACCGAGGACGAACCAATGGAACATCAGGGCCTTCATCCGTTGCCTCCCACCTTTTCAACTAGCAATTCGCGGATGCGGCGCTGGTCTGCGATGCGCACGGTGAACCGCAGACCGCGATAAAGGAAGGTGGCGTCCACGGGCGGGACCACTTCCGCCAGCTTGAGGACCAGTCCGCCCATGGTTTCGACCTCGGGCACGTCTCCCAACTCGGGATATTCTCGTCGGAAGTCGTCAATGCGCATCAATCCATTGACCCGCCACCGGTTAGGTCCAAGGGATTCGACCACGAAACCGACTGGTTCGCCCTCGCCTCGAATCGGTCCGACCACGGCTTCTAGAATGTCTTCGAGGGTTACCAGGCCCGAAGTGCACCCGAATTCGTCGAGCACGATGGCGAGACCGCGCTGTTGGCGCTGCAAGGCCTGAAAGAGGCTGAGCAGGTTCATGCTCTCGGGCACAAACGAGGGAAATTCCACGGCGGCATCCAGTCCGTCCCCGGGATGCAACAGAAGGGTCCGGGTGTTGAGCACGGCCACAATGGTATCGGGCGATTCGTCGTAGAGCGGTATTCGATGGTGCCGGTGCCGCCGGGCCGCCCGAACGAAGTCCTCCTCGCTCAGGTCGTCGGGCAGGGCGATCATTTGGGCACGCGGCTTCATGACCTCACGGGCGGTGCGCTGGTCGAGGGAGAGAACCTGGAGAATCAGCTCCTTTTCGCCCGTGCCCAGGGTGCCTTGCTGGTGGGCCAGTTCCACCAAATCGGCGTATTCTTCCTCCGAAACACTGGTCGTGGTCCGGGAGGCCCGCGCAGCCAGGGGAGACATGAGGAGTGCCACCGCACGTTGAAAGAACCGCCGGATGGGACCGATGAGCCAGAGCAGGTGGTGGAGGGGCCGCGCCACCAGGAGCGCCCAAAACTCCGGACGCCGGACTGCGAGGGCCTTGGGGGTCACTTCACACACAATGAGAAGTAGCCCGAGCAAAAGAATGGCAAAAACCAATCCGTGCCAACCCCGGTGAATGGCGGTGAGCAGCGACAAACCGACGACCCCGGCATTGGCCACCGTATTGCCGAAGACCAGCGCCGCGAGCAGGTCGTCGGGGCGCCCCAGCAGGTCCAGGACCAGTGCTCCAGAACGATGGGAGGATTCCGCCAGCCGCCGGGCGCGCCACAGGCCGAGGGAAAAGAGCGCGGATTCAGCCGCCGCGCAGAAAAAGCTCGCGGCCGCCAACAGGGTGATCAGAGGGATCACGACCGGTAAGGGATAATCCACAGGCAGAGGATGACGGAGGGCATCCAAGAAATGAATCGCAAAACCCGATTAGTGTATCCGCATCCACACCGTTTTCAGGTGGGCGGGTTCCTCCCGGGTGACAGGAAAATCAATCGGTTGCGGAACATAATGTTCCTGCCGAACGGTGCGTCCGCCGATTCGGACCGCATCCCGGATTTGCGCCAAAAAGGTCTCGGGTGCGAGACGGGCGGCGTTGGTGGAAGCTAGGAGCACGCCCCGAGGTGCCAGGATACCCAGAGCCGCGCCGACCAGTCGTCCATAGTCTTGTTCAGCCCGGAAGTCGCCCCGTTCCTTTGACCGTGAAAACGTGGGGGGATCCAGGATGATCAGTCCGAATTTCCGTTGCTTGCGCGCCATCCGCTGCAACCAATCGAACGTGTCGCCAAAGATGAAGTCGTGGGCAGTCGGATCAAGGCCATTGTGGGCAAAGTTCCGGCGTCCCCAATCGAGGTATTTCTTCGACAAGTCAAGGCTGGTGGTGCGGCATCCCGCGAGGGCGGCGCAGACGCTGAATCCGCAGGTATAGGCAAAGGTGTTGAGAACTTCAGTACCAGGAGGCAGAGAGAAATCAGCCGCGACATGACCCGTCAGGAGTCGACGGCGATTGTCGCGCTGGTCCAGAAACAGACCCACCGAGTAGCCGGACTCGAAGGAGAGTTCATACTGGACCCCGTTTTCCCGCACCAGGAACGGGTTCTGTGCTTTCGGACCTCGAACCCATTCTGGTCCGGCCTCCTCCGGGGTGGTCGCGCGGACATCCCGCCGAAGGCGCTTCCAATAAAGCCTCGGGCCCTCGCCCGCCAGCTCCCCCGCTCGTTGCAGGAGCCAGTCGGGCAGGTGCGACGCCGCTTCAGAGGCACCATTTTGCACCAGCCACGCGTCACCCAGTTGGTCAACGTACCACCCTGGGATTCCGTCTGCCGCACCATGACTCATTCTCCAGGCATTGGTTTCTCTGCGATCGATGATCGCAGAACGGAGGGATTCGCTTGCGGGAATTGAGAAATCGACCGGCACCTTCCACTCCATCCGGCGACCATCGGCCGGATGATCGAGGGCCAGCCACTCGGAGTGCAGAGCCATTCGGGGCGCCTCGGTGCCTCCATATAATCGGTCCCCGATGAGTGGAAATCCCGATTCGCTGGCATGGACTCGAATCTGGTGGGTGCGACCGGTCACGGGCTCGGCCTCGAGCCAGGTTCGTGCACCTTCTCGCCTGAAGACCCGGAATCGGGTCTCGGCCCGTAGACCGCCGACCGCCAAGGGACGGGCGACGTATCGGTCTCCTGCCCGGACCAATGCCGATTCAACAGAAAACTCGGACCGTTCCACCCGATGGTCGGTGGCGCACAAATAGCGCTTTCCGACGTTGCGTCCTTCAAACTGCGCCGCCAGAGACCTGTTCGCGCGCGCGGAAAGCGCGAACACAACCAATCCACTCGTTTCCTTGTCCAGCCGGTGGGCAATCCCCAATGTGGCCCACCGCGGCTCGCGATGGCGCAGCCAGTCGTAAATCCCCTCTCCGGCGAAGGGGGCCGGGGAGTGTGTATTCCATCCCGGGGGTTTGTTGACCACCACGAGGTCCTCATCTTCATGGAGGACACAGGGGGGCGAGTGGCTGCCCGGGGACATTTGGACGAGTTCCCCGTTCAAGTGAATTCCCAGCGACCGGTCGAAATGGCCCAGATGCTGATAGCGAGGTTGGTGACCGCATGAGCCAGCATGGCGTCCCCAAGGCGCTTGTGGCGGATGACCAACCATTGATAGCTGGCCGCGCAAATCCAGGCAGCTAGCCATTGACCGGGATGAGATGCGGAAAAGGCGGTGCAAGTCACAAAAAAAGCAACCGAGTGCCAGACACCGATCGGCATCTCCAGAAACTTGGGATTTGCGATATAGCGGTAGAAGAAGGAGCGGTAGAAGACCTCCTCCATGGCGGGAACGACCACCGAACGACCCAGGACCCTAATGGCCACCAATCCCCAACCGAGGGCAGGTTGACCGGCAAAGAAATTCACTGGATTCCACAATGGCTCCGCAGGGATGGTCGGCACTGGCTCTCCAGTGACCAGTTTTCGGGCGGAATACCAAAGGACCTCCAGGGAGGGGACGATATCGAATAGTCCAATCCACAACGCGGCGACGGCCAGACCGACGACCACTCCTGACAGGCTGATGGCCCACCGCATTTCAGTGATCAGATGCCGCCATTGCCAGAGAATGGCCCCGACGAGCACCGTCTTGGCGGCGTAAATCCAGTATTCGGAGCCGGAAAAGAAGTGTCCCTGGGCAGCTCCCAATGCCAGGAATAGGACGAAGGGGAGGACCCGGGGGAGCTCCGCCAGACCCAGCGGGTTTCGCATTGAACCATCTGCTTCCTGTCGAGTGTTCATCGGCCCGCGAGTGTCGGAGTCGGCGGCTTAACGGCAAGCCGGAACTCCATGCTTGCCCGATTTGTCTTTGTTGCGCTTGCATTTCATTTGGGAGACAAGCAAGGTCCGCCCACTTTTCGGAATGGGTTTTGCCGCGTCTCGCGGGGTCTTTCATCTATGAGTGATTCGTTGGAATTGAGCATCGACTTGGAGAAAGCGTTTTTGCCGTCGTGGGCACAGAAGCCCGCGGACACGAATCGCTATGCCAACTACGAAGGACGTGATGAGTCACGCTCCGACGACCGGGGTGGCCGCTTTGGCAACCGCGGCGGAGGTGGTTTTGGAGGTCGCCCCGGTGGCGGCGGTCGCCCTGGCGGTCAGGGCGGTGGTGGACCACGTCCAGGTGGCGGCTTTCGTCCAGGAGGTCCGGGCGGTCCCGGAGGCCAAGGCGGACGGAGTGATTTCCGGGGACCCCCTCGGGGTCCACGGCCCGGTGGTCCGGGCGGCCCTGGCGGCCCTCCTGCAGGTGGTGACGCAGGAGGTCTCACTTGGGATCCGACGCGCGGCGGCCAGTCCGACCGGCGGGGTCCGCGGCGTGATGCTCCACCCGAGCCATTGGTTCCACTTGAATTGGAAATGCGTCCCGACCCAGCCGGCGTTGTTTCGCTGGCCCGACAGATCAAGCTGAGCGGTCGGTCATATCCTCTGCTGGAGGTCGCCTCCCTGGTGATGCAGAAGCCCGACCGGTATGAAGTGTCGTTCCGAGTTCAGAAGGACAAGGAAGGCAAGCCGATGCAACGGCTTTGGGTCTGCTCGCTGGATGATAGCGCCTGGCTCAGTGAATCGGAGGCCGCACGTCATACATTGAAGGCCCATTTCGATACCTTCTACCAAACGGACCGCCAGCCGTGCGACCCTCCCAAGGGCACTTGGACCCTGGTTGGCGTGTTTGACGAAATCGTCCTGGGTCCTCCCAATTATCATGGGTACCAGGAGAAACTTCGCGAAGTTCATGCCCAGCGGGCACCTCGGCTGCCGTTCGACGTTTTCAAGAGCAAAGTCCGAATCGTCAAAGATGAGGCCAGCGTTAAATCCTGGCTCGAAGGACAGAGTTCACGCCTTCAGTACACGGCGCTCAACGTTCCGGAGCCGACCACATTCATGACCCTCAATGAGGTCGAGAACCATTTTCTCCAGACCCATGCGGCGAGCCTGATCAAGGAAGTAGATCACTACTCTCTTCGCCGGGGTGAAGGTGCTCCCCGCCTGCCAGAGCCGATGCAGCGCCTCCTTCGGGTCAATCTGGAACGGGAACGGAAATTCCCCATCCGGACCATGACCGCTCTCAGTGGTGCCTTTGCCCAGGCCGGCTTGCAGTTTTACAAGCGCGATAAAACGGTGGTTCAGGTTTGCGTTGCCCGTCCCCGATACCTCGACCTGGAGACGATTTCGGTCTCGGTCGGCGTTAAGCGGATCATCGAGTTCATCGACACACATCCCGGCCTGACCCGCAGGAAGTTGGTCGAGACCCTCGCTCCGACCCCTGCCCCCGGCACGGTTCCGGAGCCCGCGGCATCACCCGCCCCTGCACCGGCGGAGGCTCCTTCGGTTCCTCAGACCGTGGCCGAAGCCGTACCTCCTGCTACGGTCGCCGAAGCGGGTGCCGCTCCTGTGGCAGAGGCAACCACCGATGCACCCGCTCCGGCCCCGGTGGCCGTTCCGGCAGTTGCGGCGACGCCTACGGGTCCGACCCATGCTCAACAAGCCGTGCTCAATGACCTTCACTGGTTGATTCATCAAGGCCATGTCATTGAGTTCGCCAATGGTGTCCTTGAGACCGCCAAGAAGCCGTTGACCCGTCCGGAACCGCCCCCACAGGCGGCACGGCCTCCGCGCGAACCTCGCGAGCCCCGCGAACCGCGGACTCCCCGCGGTCCTCGTAAGCCCGGAGCTCCCGGAGTTCTTGTGAGCGATAACGTGGGCTTGCTGCCGCAACCCGCAGCCGTACCTCCGTTGATCGGGTAGGCTCAGGAATCCAGGTTCAGTTGGGTGCGGACCCGCGCCATTGTCAGGGTCCGCGCCGTATCCTTTGTCAATCAATCGGTTGACAAGCCAAAATGGGTTTGGCGTCGATGGGAGGACATGGATGCGGGCCATTGAACCGTTGCCAGTTCTCGGTCGGGCTCGTTAGCGTGTTCCGCCCCACGGACCTTATGAAACCTCAAATCTCACGCCGCTCCGCCCTCGCCTGGGGTGGTGCCGCCACACTAGGTGCGTTGGCTGGATGTACGACGCCCTCCCCGAAAGAAACCGGTCCCGACTTTGCCCATGATCCCTCGGGTATCAAAACAAACCACGGAATGAAGCTGGAAAAAGCCTCCTTTGGTCTCCTCCCGGACGGGCGGACGGCCGACCTTTTCACCCTCACCAACGAACGCGGAACCAAACTCCGGTTCACCAACTACGGTATGATCATCACCGAGTTGTGGACCCGCGATCAGCGCGGCGAATTGGGGAATGTCGTGGGCGGATCGGATTCACTGGACCGCTATCTCGCCGGGTTCCCGTTTACGGGTGCGGTGATAGGCCGTTTTGCCAACCGGATACGGCGCGGCTTTTTTCAGCTCGATGGCAAGGCCTACCAATTGGCCATTAACAACGGCCCCAACCATCTCCATGGCGGTCGCGTTGGTTTCGACAAGAAGCTATGGCACTACGAAGGTGACCATCTGACCGATAGCCTGGCCTCCATCCGCTTTTCCTATGTCAGCCCGGACGGCGAGGAAAACTATCCAGGCACTCTCTCGGTTGAAGTAACCTACGAATTGACCGACGACGATCAGGTCCGCCTGAGGTACAAAGCCACGACGGATCAGGCGACCCCGATCAATCTGACCAATCACAGCTATTTCAACCTGGCGGGGCACGGGGACATCCGGTCCCATCGCCTTCAACTTTGGGCCTCCCGCTACACTCCGGTGGATGAAGGATTGATTCCGACCGGTGAGATAGTATCGGTCGCCGGTACCCCCTTGGATTTTACAACATCACGGGTGGTGGGAGATCGGATGGAGCAAACCGGCCTGTCAGTGCCTGGCTATGATCACAACTTCGTCCTCGACCACCCGCCCCGAGTCATCAGCCTCGCGGCCGTCCTGACCGACCCCTCCAGCGGACGGGTCATGGAAGTGCTGACAGACCAACCGGGCATTCAGCTCTACACCAGCAACTTTGCTCCTGTGGAAGGCGTGGAATGCACAAACGGAGTGCGGCTCGGGCGACACGGTGCCCTCTGCCTCGAAACGCAAAATTTCCCCGACGCTGTGAACCGCCCCTCGTTTCCCCTGGCGATTCTCCGCCCGGGTGAAACCTATAATCGGACCACCATCCACCACTTCCGAGCCCGGTGAAATCCCGTCAACCACAGGCCACCTAGGCCTATCGGCATACAACAAATTACCTGTCCCTCTGTCCTAACTGGTCAAAACAACTGACCTGTCCCTCTGTCATTTCTCGCGAACCACGATGTGATCTTGCCGACGATGCGCCCGGTGTCTGACTGTCTCCTCATGGACATGGTCAGGCGGGTTTTGGGGCGCTGGAGTCAGATGGGTATTGCCATGGTTGGTTTGTCACCTGCCGGGCTCATTGCTCAACCGTCCGTTCCCGGTCCGGAAATCCAAACGCTCCACGCCTATGCAGGGAGCTGGAGCTTTGTTCAGGAATTTCAGGCAACCCCGTTTTCACCGGCGGGAAAAGGGACCAAGCATTCCAGGGCCTCCATGACGCTGGGTGGTTTCTTCTTGGAGGAGCGAGGTAAGGGAAGTGGTCCCGATGGAACCTATGCATGGCTCGCGGTGACCGCCTACGATCCCGAAAGTCGGAAATACCAACAATTCACCTTTGATAATCGTGGATTCGCCAGCAGACCTGACCACGGAGAAGTTGTTATCGGTAAAGAAAAGTCAGGTACCTGGACCTGGACTTGGGATGAAGAGGGCAAGGGACGGCGCTACCATTGCGAAGCGGTGGATACCTTTTCAGCGGATGGTAATAGCTTCAGCTACGAGTGGCGGTATTCGGGGGATGGAAAGACATGGAAGCCGTGGCTGAAAGGAGTGGCGACAAAGACTCCGGTGGCACCCCTTTAGTTGATGGCTGGCCGTGACGGGGGATTTTCGGTCAACACATGGAAGCGGAACAAGCGAGGTATGAGGTACTTAGAAAACAAATGACTTGTCCCTTAGTCTGACAGCCTTCACGGGTCCCGTCGGTGTTTCTCAGGCGCCGCCACCATGCCTGCCTGGCGAGGGATCGAATTCGGATTGTTTCCGGGGAGCGGCACGGTTCCTCCGGGAACGATCTTCGACGGTTGGGGTGGTTTTACCGGCGGTTTGACAACTGTCAGGGCTTCAATTAAAAATCCTCTCTAGTTTCCCGACCCCCCCGACCCCCGGGCCCAATCATGAAACAATTGCCACCATTCGTCCGGCTTCTTTTTGAGGCACACCAGAGGAATTGTACTATTTTACTGATTGTTTTGGGAACGTGGTTTGGAAATGTGAATGCCGATCCGGCCGGAAGCTTATCAGGCACTTCGAAAACAGATGGCCTGTCCCTTAGTATGAAAAGCAAGTCCAAGGGACGAAAAACTTGGGGGGTTATGCCCCCCAAAGGAGGACCAACAGTTGCGTGGAGAGGATGCGAAGGATCATCGTGAGGGGATAGACGCTGGCGTAGGCGCCGGTCGGGGCGTCGGACTTGGCGATACCGCAGGCGAATGCCAGGGCAGGCGGGTCGGTCATGCTTCCGGCCAGCAAACCGGACAAGGTCAGAAAATTGAGGCGGAAGAATTTTCGGGCGCAAATGCCAACGACGAGCAACGGCACGGTGGTAATGACCAGGGCCGAAAGAAGCCAGACGACTCCCTGAGTGCTCCAGACGGTTTGGAAAAATTGTGCACCCGCTTTGATGCCCACGCAGGCCAGGAAGAGGGTGATTCCCAGTTCGCGAAAGGCGAGATTGGTGTTAAGCGGCATGTGCCACACAAGCGGTCCCCAGTGACCCAGCCGACCCAGCAGAATGGCGATGATAAGAGGGCCACCGGCCAGTCCCAATCGGATGGCTGACGGAATGCCCGGGAAAACAATCGGTATCAATCCGACAAGCACTCCCAGGGCGATCCCTGCAAACAGGGGGACGAACTGGGTTTCATGGAGCTCATGAACGGCATCGCCCAGCCCTGCGGCGGCCTTTTCCAGAGCGGACTCTGTTCCAACGACTTGGACGACGTCGCCGAAACGAAGCCGCTGATGGCTGGCAGCCGTCCATTCCACTTCATTCCGGGCAAGACGGGTCACCACGACGCCGTGTTGTGCCTGAAGGCTGAGTTCTCCCAGGGTCTTGCCCAGAACCGCCCTTCGGGTGACCACAATCCGTCGTGATTGGATGCCGCCGGGAACGGCCAATAGGTCGTGTCGGGACGGTGGACCGACCACCCGCGAGAATTCATTGAGCGAATGTCGGGTTCCCACCACCAGCAGCTCTTCGTTGAGTTCAATGGGGGTTTGATCCTCGGCCAGCTCCACTTCTGCTTCATTGGCCCGCCGGACCCGGGAAACCGTCACTCCGAGTTCCTTCAATCCGGGAATGTTGCCCAGAGTGGTTCCGATGAGCCGGGTGTTGGTGACTCGCAGGGTTTGACGTTCGAGCGATTCCAGGCCGAGGGATTGAGCGGACTGAAAAACGGAAGCTTCGCGGATCAGGTCGACCCGTAGGAGAAGCCGGAGAAGGAGCAGTGATCCGATTATTCCGAGGATGCCCCCAGGATAGGCGACCGCATAGGCCAAGGCAGGCAACGCCGCTCGGTCTCTCAGTGGAGGGTTCAGGGAATTGACGGTTTGTTGGGCCGCTCCCAGGGAGGGGGTGTTGGTGGTGGCACCCGCCAGCAGCCCAACGGCGGCTGGCCAGTCCAGTTGCACCAGCCACGGGAGTAGGACGGTCAGGGTGACTCCCAGGGCCACAACGGCCGCGGCCAGTCCATTGAGCTTGAGTCCGTCCCTTCGAAGCGATGAAAAGAAACCGGGACCCAACTGAAGTCCGATGGTGAAAACAAAGAGGATTAAGCCAAACTCGCGGACAAACCCGAGCAGCTTTTCATCGAGGTGAAAGCCCCAATGGCCAAACAGGAGACCTGAAAACAGCACTCCGGTCGTTCCCAACTTGAGTCCCCGCCAGCGCCAATGACCGATCACCAATCCGCTGGCGATGACGACGGCCAGCAATAGAATGGCATAGGCGGCCGGTTCGGAAGTGGCCAGGTGTTGAAACATCGAAATCATGAAGGACCCAATGGGTTGCTTGGGCACCTTCATTGCAGTGAAAGACGGGGTCGGCGTCGATATTTTTCCAGTCAGGGCTCACGACCGTAGGTCCGGTTAACACCGATTGCGAACCGCTATCAGACGGCCCGGGCGACAAAGATGCGACCGAACGGAATCCTTCCGGAGGAATCTATGGAACAGCAATGATAGCCCGAAGGGGCCCGAATGCCATCAGCCCGCAGTTCGATGACCTTCTCGAGAGTAAAGCCGTGGTCATGCTGTAACAGTCGAATCACCTGTTCTGGCGCATGTTTGAAGGTGGGCACCGGCAGTTTCCCGGTAGGAGAGGGAAGGCGGGTTTCAGTGTAATGATGCTCTGGCGCGACATCGCTGAGGATCAGGAGTCCGCCTTGTTGCAGCGACAGCCGGGCCCTTGAAATCAAACGGGAAACATCCTGGCAATGGCTGGCGGCCCGGAGCAAGAGGACAGCGTCGAACGTTTCCGGGTCGAAGCCATTTCTAAGAATATCTCCCTCGATGAATCTGGAGTTGTCGATTTTGCGCTGTCGGGCGATCTCGACCATCGGACGGCTGACGTCCCATCCAACGAACCGACTAAATCGGCCTAAAAGGGCGGAAGCGAAAGCACCAGTTCCGCAGCCCAAATCCAGGATGGCAGGGCGCTCAAACGCTTTGGACAGAGCACCCAGCACGATCGGAAATTCGCGCTGCCTCCAGAGAGACTGCCACGTCCAGCGATCATAGTCCATGGATGCAGCGTCATAGGCCCTCTGCACACCGGATAGCAGGCAGGGTTGGGTGGTCATGGTGATTTGGGTTGTCCGGTTGGACCGTTCGTCATCAGGCGCTTGCGTAGTGCTTCATCCACGATCTGCTGAATGGCGGGGCTGGCAACCTTGATGAACTGTTCCTCAACCTCCTTGCGGATTTGTTCGTCGCGGGAGGGGCGGACTCGATCGAAAAATAGATTGATACCGTTCCAGAGAGCAACCCCCACGGTGGCCATAACCAGGTACCAGACAAAAATCTTCTTGAGGGCGGTCATTGGAGCCCTCTTAAACTCCTCGGTATTTTCGGCGACCACCTTTTTCAGTTCTGCGTCCAGCGACTTTTTGAGTCGATCTGTTTCGTCTTCGAGCCGCTGACGATTTTCCGTGGCATTTCGCTCAAAGGCTTTCAATTCTTCGGCCACCCGCGCTGCCTGCTCATTGACTTGAAGGAATGAAGAGGCGGCGTTGATGGAAATTTCCCGAAGTTGCCCATCGTATTTTTTGGGGGCAATCCCGCCTGGATACGGTCGGTCAACCGGGCCTTCCAAGCGGACAAAGACGAGCCTAGCGTCGGTGGTCTCGCGATGGATGGGAACCACTTGATTGCCGAAATTGACAAAGAGACAGGCAAGATATCCCTGGTAGCCCGGACGGAAATCTCGGACGCTGTGGCTCAATAAAAAAGGCGACCCGAAGGTCGCCTTTTGAGTCATCACTGTCTTGGAGGAGTTGCCACCAGCTATTTGGTGGCTTCGACATCGCCAATGTGGACGACCTTGTACCCACCCGATGCTTTGAAATAGAGGAATAACAGCAGGTAGATGGCCGCCATGGCTGCTGGGACCAGTGATACCGTTTGAAGTGTCAGGCGGTCTCCCTTCAAATCGGCTGCCGCCACTTTCTTTTGGTCTTCGGTTTGTTTCTCAACCGGCGTGTTTTTAACTTCGCCCAATTTCACCCCGTCCAAGCCCTTTGCTGGGTCAAGTAAAGGAAGAGGGAACGAACTGGCTTTGGATGCCACGTAGGTTGCGTGAACCTTCGGGTCGGCAGCCATCAATTCTTGTCCCGCGTAGCGATCTTTAAAATAGCCGATGCCGGGACCCCCAATCAAGCCGGCCGCCAACATGCCCATGCCGCCCATGCAGCTGATGGCGATAGCACCAGACCGTGGGAAGCGGTCTCCCACCACCGCGAGCATTGTCGGCCAGAAGAAGGTCTTGCCCATGCCATAAACCGCCAGGGCGATAAGAATCATCCCGGTACCTTCGGAGCGGCTGGTTAACTGTAGGCCCGCGATACCGAACAACGCGCTGATGAAAAGAAGCCCCAAAGGCGAAATACGGTGAACGATCGGGCCTGCGACGAAACGCAGCAGAAACATGACCGTCGACGTATAGACGAAGAGCCAACGCCCTGACTTTGGATCAATGATGTTGCCTGTGATGTTCTGTATCCACGAATCGGTACCCAACTCGACCGTTCCAACCAAGCCGTGAGTGACCAACAGGAGTGCCAGCAGCCAAGCGCCCATGGACCAATTGGTGGCAAACCCAATCGCCCCGATAATCACCGCCCCAATGATGTATGCGACAATGGGACTTAGCCCAAGGTCGTTTTGGAAAAAGAGCACCAGAAGCACTGCGATCACCGCTCCGCCCATCATGCCGACGTCCTTCAACATCTGCCCAATGCTGAGGCCCTTTTCTGATGCCTCCGACTTCGGAAACCGCTGTCCCAGACACATCAGTCCGTAGAAGATGGTGGGTAGCAGGAACAGCCCCAGCTGAATTTCCCAACGGAGTCCCTTGTGCTCAGCCGTGTTGCCCAGAAACACATTCGAAAGTCCTCCCAAAACCAATCCTGCGGGCCACCCTGCGTGCAAAATGTTGAGATAGTGCGTTCTGTTGGAAGGGAAGAGCGTGGCCACCAGCGGATTGAGCACTGCCTCCAAAGTTCCATTACCAATCGCAAACAGGAAGGTGCCCCAGAACAGGCATTGGTAAGCCGCGTGCTTGCCTGCCTCACCGCCCGCACCGAAAGCCGCGGTTGCAAAGAATGTTAGGACCGCTGAAGAAAGATGGCAGAAGAATGCCAGCGCGACGAGTTTGCCGTAGCCGAGCTTGTCTGCCAGCAACCCGCCCAGAAGAATAACGATGCCGAACCCGGTAAGTCCGCCGCCCGTAATCGTACCCAGTTCCGCTCCGGTGAACCCGAACTGGGCTCCCCAATCGCCGAGGATGCCGCCTCGGATGGCAAAGCCAACCCCGGCGGCGAGAATCGCCATAAAACCCGCCCACAAAAGTCGCTGCGCGTTAGGCGCGATAGAGTCAGAGCTGCCGTTACTCATAATCAATAAGTCAGTAAACGATGATTGCTTGTCGAGGAGACAGTGGGGATTTAACGCCGGAATCCAGCCCTCTGTCCATCAAAGCTTTTCTTGTGGGTATCAATGTCCACGGAAATCCGGGATCACAAGCTTTTCGCCCCCGCGTAATGCGGATTCGTGGGCCAGAATGCCCACCATGGTCCAGTTCACCGATTGGTAGACATCCGGGAAGGAGCGGCGTCCGGTCACGATGCTCTGGAGGAATTCGTGGGCCAGATGGGGATGGCTCCCACCGTGCCCGCTGCCCTGAACGAACGACAGGTGCGCATTTTCCGTCATGTCGTATACCCCTTTGGTTGTGAAGGGACGGATCGACTCGGGCAGCAGATGGGCGTAATCGGGGATTTTCACCTTCTGAACCTCCTCGCCTCCGAGATGAAGCACCGGGTCGTCGTGTTCCGTCAGTTGCCATTCAAACGACGTCTTGGAGCCATAGCAGTCAAAGCTCTCCTGATACTGACGTGCGGCATCGAAGAGATAGCGGGTCACTTCGCCAGCCACATCCTGATTCCGGACTTTGAAGTGGGCGGTCTCAAAAGAGAAGGGCGAGCCGTACTTGGCGATGAGCGGTTCGGCGATCCGGCCCGAACCGAGGCACGAAACGAACTCCGCCTCGCCGCTGACGATGGCCAGACACGGACTCACGCAGTGCGTCGCATAATGCATCGGCGGCAATCCCTCCCAGTAGCCGGGCCAACCGTACATATTCTGAAGATGACTGCCGCGAACGAATTGGATGCGTCCCAGGCGTCCCTGGTCCCGGAGCTCGCGGACATACAGGTATTCCCGGCTGTAGATGACGGTCTCCATCATCATGTAGTTCTTCCCACTCTCTTCCGCTGCCTTCACGATTTCGCGCGCCTCGGCGACCGAGGTGCAGGCCGGGACTGTGCAGGCCACGTGCTTGCCCGCCCTGAGGGCCGCGATCGATTGGGGAGCGTGCAGGTGAATCGGGGAATTGATATGCACCGCGTCAACGTGCGGGTCGGCCAGCACTTCCTCGAAGGTGGTGTACCGTTTCTCCACCCCAAACGCATTCCCGATCTTCTCGAGCTCCTTCGGGTCTCGCCGACAGATGGCATACATGTTGGCGTTGGGATGACGCTGATAAATGGGAATAAACTCGGCTCCAAATCCGAGTCCGATGATGGCGATATTGACAGGACGGCTCATGGCTATGGCAGATGTTGGCCCGTCCGTCGGGCGGAATGGCCCGGCACCGGGGACAGGAATGCGTCAGTGAAAGCAGTCCGGCGACCCTCGCGCAACGGCAAACTGCGTTTCCGGCAAATCACGGCCGTACCGAATCGTCAAACCGGGTTACCCTTCAGGTATCGCCCAACCCAAACTCATGAAGTCGACGGTGAAGCGTCCGGCGGCTTATCCCCAGCTTTTCCGCCGCACGGGTTCGGTTTCCGTCGACCTCCTTCAGGGCATGGATCAACAACTGCTTTTCTGCCTCTTTGAGATTCAACGGTGTCGAATTGGGCACCGAAGTTGCGGACAAGGCCGTCGGAATCGCGGCAGGCGACCGGACGTTTTGTGGCAGGTCCGCCGCCTGGATTTGTCCATCGCGGCACATCACCACCGCCCGTTCGATGGCCGCCCGCAATTCGCGGATATTCCCCGGCCACGAATACTCCAGCATGACCTCCAAAGCCGCGGTGGTCAGCGAGGGGATCGGTTTGCCGTTTTCCTCGGCGAATTCTTTGAGAAAGGAGGCCGCCAGAGCGGGCAAATCCTGCATCCGTTCCCGCAAGGGTGGTAATGGAATGGGGAACACTGCGAGCCGGTAGAACAGGTCTTCACGGAATCTCCCAGCTTTTACCAGGGCCGGAAGGTCCTTGTTGGTGGCCGAAACGAGTCGGACGTCGGAGGACAGAGTCTTGCTCGATCCCAGTCGCTCGAACGTCTTTTCGCCGAGAAATCGCAGCAGCTTGACCTGGGTGGTGGCGTCAATTTCCCCGATCTCATCCAGAAAAAGAGTCCCGCCCTGCGCCTGCTCGATGCGACCCAGGCGTCGTTCATGAGCTCCGGTGAAGGCCCCCTTCTCATGGCCGAACAGCTCGGCCTCCAGAAGCGTGGAAGGCAACGCTGCGCAATTGACCGTGATCATCGGTCCCCGGGCTCGCGGACTGTTTTGATGGATGGCCTTGGCCACCAATTCTTTACCCGTACCGCTTTCTCCGGTAATCAGCACCGTTGACTTGGTGGGGGCGACCGCCTGAATCAATTCGAACACGGTCCGCATGGCCGGGGCGTCGCCGATCAGGCGTTGCAGCCCGAATTTCTGGTCCAGACGCCGATGCAGTTGTCGATTCTCGGTCTCCAGCGAAGTCCGCTTGAGGGCTCTCTGAATACGGAGCTCCAGCTCATCGATTCGGAGACGGCCTTTGCTGATGTAATCGTCGGCCCCTTTTTTCATGGCCTCGACGGCGATATCCTCGGTACCAAACGCCGTCATGAGGATGCAGACGGGCGGTTTGGGCAGGCCCTTGGCCCGGGCAATCAGCTGGATGCCATCGTCGCCAGCCATCCGTAGGTCGGTGAGCAGGACATCCACGGACTCCCGTTCCAGCAATTGCCAGGCTGCGGCGGCGTCTTCGGCCACGTAGACGTCAAACTTCTCACCCAATCCCACCCGCAATCCTTCGCGGGTGTTTTTCTCATCATCCACGATCAGCAGCGTCGGTGTGCTCATGAGGTCTTCCGCGATGGCGACTATCCGCCAAACCGCTTTGGGCTCTGACGGTTAGAATGAATGGAGGAGGGGGCTGGGTCAAGCCGCGCGGGCGGATGCGCCGGGACCGCCCGGAGCCTCTTCCGAGCACAGGAGGGCCTCAATGCGCGCCTGAAGCTCCGAAGTCACCACCTGCGGAGACCGGCTTCCGTCAATGATCGTGAACTCATAGGTCTCCCGGAGCTGACGGAACGTCTTTTGCATCAACTTTTGATATTGGAGAAAGCTATCGAACATGTCGCGGCTCAAACCCAAATCCATACCGCTTTCCCAGAAGTCCAGGGCCTGATTCTTTGCAAAGACACGTTGAACCAACTCTCGCGGGGGAACCTCCAGGTAAAACACCGCATCCGGTACGAGTGCGATGCCATAGAGGTTCTTCAACCAGACGGGATCAATTCCCCGGACCATGTCCCGGGCCATCAGGGTGTAAATGTATCGGTCGGCGAGGACAATGATCCCCGCTCGAAGAGCCGGCAGGATGGAATGCTCCAATTGGTCCGCAAAGTCGGTGGCGTAAAAAAGGGAGAGGGTCGTGTGCGACAAAATATTGCCGTGCTGGGCTTGTTCCAACTCCTCGCTCACGAGGGTCGAGCGTTTCAGTCCCACCTGGAGTGTCGCATGTCCCGATCCTTCGAGCCAGCGGACCAACTGCGCAATCTGAGTCGAGCGCCCCGAACCATCCGCCCCTTCGACCACGATGAGTTTGCCATAGAGCTTTTCCAATTCGACTCCAGGCAAACCATGGCCGTAGAAATGCGCCCGTCTGGCGGGTGGAACGGGAACCGATGCGGGAGGAGGGGTCCGTTTGGCTTTTCGAGTAAAAGGCATGTCGGGAAAACGTCGGTGTAACGGGCAGGAAAGGGCGGGAAAGGGCGGGAAAGGGCGGGAAAATGACCGCTATGCGGCGCGCTTCGAAACAAAGCCCGGAAGTTGAACGTGATGGGCCACCAATTGCCGCACCAGGCCCTGCTGCAGTTCGATGCGTTGCACGGCGTCGATCAGGTGAAAGTTGAACTCGGTGCTGAGCGCCAGGTACTGCTCAAAAATCCGTCCCTGAAACAGACGAAAGCTTTCGTAGGGGTCGGCGGAGAGCTTTAGGTCCTGACCGGCTTCGTGGAACTTGAGCACGGGCCGGTTGTCCAAAATACGGGCCAGTGACACCTCCAGGGGTGCCTTAAAGAAAAAGGTCAGGTCAGGAAGGGCAGCAAATGAATACAGGCCACGCACCCAGTCCGGGGGACAACCGCGGACCACATCGCGGGCGAATGCGGTGAAGACATATCGGTCGCAGAGCACCAGGTAGCCGGCCCGAAGGAGTGGAACCAGTTGACGCTCATAGCGATCGGCAAAATCGGTGGCGTGGATGAGGCTGAAGGTGGTCGGGGTCAACAGGTTTTGCTTTTTGCCCTTGCTGGTCGCGCTCTTGACGAGAGCGGAGGAGTTCCACTCGGAAAAAAAGACCCGGCAGCCCTGCTGTTCGAGCCACCGCTGCAAGAGATGCACCTGGGTCGACTTTCCGGAGCCGTCCAAACCTTCCACCGCAATCAACCGTCCCGGAAAGCCGAGCTCGGCAAACGTTGCCTTCATTTCGGTCGCAGACTAGGTCGCCCGCGAATCATGACAATCCGTTTTCGAATGGACGACGGGGCACCCGGAAAACGGACTGTTGCGTGCTTGAGCTCGCCCAAAATCTTGGTATATCTGCCCTCAAGCACTTTCGAGTACAGCATCCGCTTATGAATCGCGCGACCTCCTACAACCACAATACCCTTGCCGTCATCATGGGCGGCGGACAGGGCACACGCCTCTTTCCGTTGACCCAGGAGCGCGCCAAACCGGCGGTGCCCCTGGTTGGCAAATATCGGTTGGTCGATATCCCCATCTCGAATTGCCTCAACTCCGGGCTCCAGCGGATGTACCTTCTGACCCAGTTCAACTCCGCTTCGCTCCACCGGCACATCTCGCAGAGTTACAAATTTGACCACTTCGGAAATGGGTTCGTGGAAATCCTGGCGGCGGAACAAAGTTTCTCCAGCACCTCCTGGTATCAGGGAACGGCCGACGCGGTCCGGAAAAACCTGGTTCATCTCCGAAACAATTCCTTCGAGTACGCTCTGATTCTTTCAGGCGACCAACTGTACCGGATGGACTTTCGGAGGATCATCGAAGCCCATGCCGAAAGTTCTGCCGACATCACCATCGCCACTCTTCCGGTCGTGGAACGCGATGCCCAGGCTTTGGGCATCCTTCAAATCAATCCCGAGCGTCGCATCGTCCGATTCGTCGAAAAACCAAAGGACCCGGACCTTCTCTCGTCCCTTCGCCTCGACCGTTCCGCTTACGCCGGTTTGGGAATTCGCGGTGAAGAGCAACTCTATCTCGCCTCGATGGGCATTTACGTTTTTAACCGGGAAGTGTTGTTCGATCTCTTGGAGAATGAACTCACCGACTTCGGCAAGCACATCATCCCGTCTGCCATCGGAACCCACCGGGTTTTCAGCTATGTGTTCCAGGGTTATTGGGAGGATATCGGGACAATTCGGAGCTTTTTTGACGCCAACCTCGACCAGACCGAACTCCTCCCCAAATTCAACTTTTTTGAGCCACCGGTCTTTACCCGCCCCCGGTTCCTGCCAGCCTCGAAAATCAACGGGGGATCTATTTCCCAGGGAGTTCTGGCGGACGGTTGCATCATCAACAACGCCCGGATTGACCGATCTGTGATTGGACTTCGCAGTATTCTGGAAGATGGATCGCACTTGCATCGGGTCGTGATGATGGGGGCGGACTACTATGACAGCCCCTCCCGAATGACCCGCCCTGAAAATCAGGGAATACCACTGGGAATAGGCAAGGGCACGCGAATCGAAAATGCCATCGTCGACAAGAACGCCCGAATCGGCGAGCACTGCGTTCTTTCCCCGGCCGGGAAGCCACATGATGTCGACCATCCACTCTATTTCATCCGCGACGGCGTTCTTGTGATTCCCAAAAACGGGGTCATTCCGGACCATACCATCCTTTAGCCCGCCAAACTTTCGCTTGCCCGGCAGTGGTGGTTCCGACGAACGTTCGGTGTTGACGTGTCGTCCGACGGCACGCGCTCAGTTTCCCATGCGATCCTTGTCTTTGTTTTTTCGCGGCGTTCGGTGGCTCCTGCCAATCGTGCTCAGCTCCGCATGCTGGACTGCCATACCCCGCCTCCTTGCTGGCACCGCCCCGGTCATCACGCTTCAGCCCCAAAGCACCAACCTGACCATCGGTCAGAAAGCTGTCCTGTCGGTGTCGGCGGACGGAACCGCCCCTTTGAGCTATCAGTGGTCCCGGAACGGGACCAATATCCTTTGGGCAACCACGCCGGTCATCACCCTGACCAACGCCAGCTATTTGACGGTCGGCTTGTATTCGGCAGTGGTGACCAATGCCTTCGGAAAAGCCACGACCGCATCGGCCAACATCGGTTTGAGCGCCGTCCCCGTCATCACCAATGGCCCGACGTCGACCGAGGTCTATCTCAGGCAAAACGCCGACTTTTCGGTCGGGGTCTACAGTCTGACTCAAGTCGGCTACCAGTGGTACTTTGGTTCGACCAAGCTGACGGGGCAGACCAATGCCACGCTCTACCTGACGGGTGTGACGAATGAAAATGTCGGCTCCTACTACGTTTACATCACCAACGCCGTGGGAGCAACCACCAGCTTTTCAGCCCGATTGACGGTGGACTCTTGGCCCGCGCCTTCCATTCGCCTGGGTGATCCAATCACCGATAGTCCCGACCAAATTTCCTTTCCTGTCATCTACCTCGCCAACGGGGCTGAGACCAATTTCAGTTTTTCCCTTCGATTCGACCCGGCCATCCTGACCAATGCCCGCCTCGACCTCACCAATATCTGGGTAGGCACCAACGTCAGCCTGGTGCTTTCCTCCAATGCCATCGGGGCGTCCGTCAGGCTTCCGACCAATGTGGTGATCTATCCCGGTGAAACCAATCTGGGAACCGCCCAATTCAGTCTCGTTCCCGATGCCACCAATCTTTTCGCCGGTCGCATTGAATTTGCCGGTAAGCCGCTTCCCCTTCTCGCGGAACCTCCCCTTAGCAACTACTTTACGATCACGACCAATGTTTCTGTCAGTTACTTGCCCACCAATGGTCACACCATTGCGGTGACCAATACGATGGTTGTAACCAACACGGTCATCTTGACAGAATATTTGCCACCGGTCTTTACGGGATACTCGGTGGGTCCAGCGCTGAATTTTGCCAGTGGATTGCTTGAGCAATCGGTCGAAGTCGCCAATCCGGGGAGTCGCCTGCTCGACAATCTTTTTTTACTGGTCGCGTACAACCAGACCTTGGATTCGGTTGGCCAGACCAATCCCATTACACTTCGCAATGCAACGGGAACGGTCATCCCGAGCGGATGGTTCATCAATGAAGGAAGCATCGCCCCCGGTGAACGGCGCATGCTATTGCTTCAATACTACGCATCGGACCGTCTGGTCAGCCATTTGACCAATCCTACTCCGACCTTGGAAATCGCCGGAACCGGGGTGGTCATTACGAATGGCCCGTCCGGAAGTCTCAAAATCGTGGGAGTCACCAACCCGGCCACTCACGGATTCACCCTGCAATTTCCGACCCAGACCAATTTTCACTATTACGTCCAGTATGGTCCCAGTGCCGCAGCCTTAGCCGACCCGGCTTATGCACAGACCGTTGTCCCTTCCTTCCCTGGAACCGGTCGCCCCATCCAATGGACAGATACCGTTTTCCCCAATGGCACGAACGGAGTACGGGACAAAGTTCGAGTCTATCGCGTCATTGAAACCCAGTAAGTACCGTCGCAGAATGAACCGCCACTTTGCCCTTCTTCGTCAAACCGTCGCTTTTGCCTGTGGTTTGACCGCCCTGTCACCCGTCGCTTTTGCCGCCGACACGTCCACCAACACCGCGCCCGTTCGAGTCGACCTCGATGACGAAGCCGACCATACCGGTTGGTTCGTCCGCCTCGGTGTCCGCGCGACCAGCGGTCTCAAAGTCAGCCTGCAGGACCGGCAGGCAGTGCCGTCGATTGTGCCGGGTCAATACGACAACGGTTACGTCCATCCGGATGTCAGCGGCAGTACGTCCTCAACCTGGAACTGGGGCTATACCTCCGCATCCCAGGTGCAGAACGGCAGTGTCAATCTCACCCGCCTGGACGGAACTCCCCGCGCCGGAACCTTCGATTATCCCAGTAAAACGTTGTACGGCGGAGAAGCCGTGGTCGGGATCGAAATGGCCCGCTTTGATTTCCGCAAGAGGGAGGCCAAGTTTGGATTTGAGGCCGGCTACAGCTACAGCCAGATCAAGACTCAATCGCAGTCCATCTCGACCGGCACCGTGACCTATGTATCCGATGCCTATAGCCTGGGTGGCCTGACGGCCCCAGCCGCTCCCTACTCCGGAAGCTATTCCACGCCTGGACAGTTGATTGCACTCAGCCCGGTGTCGGCCGCTCCAGTGACATCGGCCGCAAGCGCATCGCTATCGAGCCAGGTTCGAGGCGAATTCCACAACATACGGGTCGGACCGTGGATCGACCTTCCCTGGAGCAGTCGCTTTAGTACGGCGTTCAGCGCTGGATACGTAACCATTTACGGACGTGGAGTCTTGGATCTTACCGAGAGCGTCTCCATCGCCAGTGGAGCCATTCCACCCATCACCCTCCCGTCCGGGCGTTATACCCGGACCCAGTTCATTCCCGGTGCTTATGTGCAAATCCGGTTGGAGTATCGTTTGACCCACTTGATTGGGCTCTATGTTGGCGGCGAATTTCAGTACAATACGGGGATGACGGTCAATGCCCCCACCCGGGCTGCACGTTTTGATCTTGGGTCCACCTATGGCGGAGTGGCTGGTGTTTCGTTTAACTTCTGATGGTGGGCAGGAACGGTTGGATCACCGAACGTTTTCCCTCTTAAATGCTGAATCAGTTTGCCTTTTGCGCAAACCGTGGTTACAAGGACAATCTTTGTTCTCCCTGTCACTGACCTAATAACTGTATGCCGAATGCGTTCCACCCTTCTATTGAGGGCGCCCAACATGGGGCAAAAAGCCTGACCCAGTTTCTTGACTACGCCAAGGCGGCCGGTGCCGCTGGAGCGCAGCCAAGTAACTACATGCTGGCCAACGCAAAAGGGGGCTTCCTCCCGGCCAGTCAGATTCTCGAGGCTTTTGAATCTCGCGGCATGCATTTGGACGGCATCAGTGCCCATTGCCCGTTTTGGGTCCACACTTCCGCCTGGACCGGCACCAAGTCAGGAAACCCCTTCATTCCGGCCGATGTGGCCAAGAAGACGCCGGCCAAGATCGAAGCCTGGCACGAGACCTACATTCTGAAATTGTTGGACCTTGCAGCCGAACTCAAGGTCAAGACCATACCAATGTTTTGGGGTGTTGCCTTTGGTTGGGAACTGGCGACCGGTTATCCCTGGGGCTTCTGGGCCGGTTCCGGCTACGACCTCGTCAAGGAGGGGCAGGAACGCTTCGTCACCAAGACAGCAAAACTGCGCGAAGCCGCCAACAGCCATGGCATCAAGCTGGCTCATGAAATTCACCCGGGAACAGCGGCGATGTGCGCGGATGACTTCCTGACACTTGTCCGCATTTGCGACAATGACCCCTGTTTAACGGTGAATGCGGACCCGTCCCATTGCTGGGAAGGCGAATCGTGGGAAACCCGTTTCTTGAAAGTGGGCAAGTACATTGCGGCAGCCCACGTCAAAAACTTCGTCATCCGTCCAGGGTTCCCCTTGCGTGCCATGGAGCCCGCCTGGCCGCGCCGTGCGATGCAGTTCACCGATCTCGCCAGTGGCGACCTGAACATGCAGCGCTACGTTGAACTGTTGCTGCACGTCGGCTACCAGGACCGGTACTGCAAACACAATGGCACCACGACTGCCCCGCTCGTGGTGGAAGCCGAATCTGCCCACAAGGACCTGGACTACACCAGCGCTGCTGGTATCCGGTATGTCGCCGACGAGCTCTGCTGGCCTGCCTCAGCCGGTAGCTTTGAAGAGGGAATGGGAGCCTGATCCCTGGGGTCCGCGCCGCGTTCCGACTGACTCTTAGCCAAAAAACCGTGACCTTTAAGGTCGCGGCTTTTTGTTTTCTAAATCCCCTCAGCGTGGGAAGGCCAGGAATGACCCAACCCGATCCTATCGTTGTGTGGGATTTTTGAGCAGAAAATGAAGGAATCGAATCAGTTTCGCCTTCATCTCGTTCCGGGAGACAATGGCATCAATCAGACCGTGCTTTTGTAGGAATTCAGCAGTCTGGAACCCCGGGGGAAGCTCGGCTTGGGTGGTATCCTTGATCACCCGTGCTCCAGCAAATCCAATTTCTGCCTCGGGTTCCGCCAGGATCACATCTCCCACCGTGGCAAAGCTGGCAATGACACCCGCATAGGTGTTGTCCGTAAGGACCGAGATATACGGCAGCCGCGCTTGAGCATGGTATGCGAGCGCTCCGCACGTCTTTGCCATCTGCATCAGGCTGAACATCCCCTCGTACATCCGAGCTCCACCGCTCGTGGAAATGATGACGACCGGCAGGCACTGATTGGTACCTGCCTCAATCAGTCGGGTCAGCTTTTCGCCAACCACACTTCCCATCGATCCTCCTAAAAAGGAAAAATCCATGACCCCGAGTGCGACGCGATGTGGCCCGATTCGTCCGACACCTGTCACCACCGCATCCTTGAGCAAAGGGGACTTGCGACGATAAGCCGCCAATTTGGCCTCGTAACTTGCCGGACCTGTAAACCGCAGAATATCAACCGACTCCATCTGCGAATCCATTTCTTCGAACGAACAGGTCTCAACGAGGGAATGAATTCGCTCGCGGGCGCTGATGGCAAAGTGATAACCGCACTTGACGCACACCTTGAGGTTGTCGTCCAACTCCTTGTCGTAGATCAGCTCCTTGCATTTGGGACATTTAGCCCAAAGCCCTTCCGGAAGTTCCCGTTTCCGTGACCTCGGAGCGATCTTGGGTCGGGTCAAGAATTGAGTATCGCCGAGGTGTGGAGGCGGCGTCACCGCCGGTTCCACAGGATCGCTGATCAAGGCCTTTTTTTTCAGAGCCGCGGAGGACATGGACATCGTTGCTGTCGAAACTCAGAGGTTGAAGTTAGCAGCCCCATCAGCAAGCGCCAGTCTAACCTTAACATACAAAGGGACAGGTATTTTATCTTGATGGTTTCTGGCAGTTGGGTAGGTTGTTTGCATGCGACAGGCACGGTTGAAGCTGGAGGGTTGTGGGTATTACCACTGCATCTCGCGGGTGGTGGACCGGCGGTTCATCTTCGAGGCGAATGAGAAGGAGCAGTTTGTCCACTGGATGAC
>CAITXU010000267.1 GCA_903896505.1 uncultured Verrucomicrobiota bacterium
CGCCAGAGGCGGGCAAAGAAAAAGACGGTTAACAAGCTGCTGAGCAACATGTTCCACCAGAGCCAATTTCCGGCGATACCGTAGGTTGCCACCATGCCAGTGACGGCCAGGGGGGTATCGGCGGCGAAGGTGGTCGCCACCATGCTGGTGCCGGCGAGCCACCAGGAAACATTCCGTCCCCCGACAAAGAACTCGTCGGTCGAGCCAGTGGCTTTCTTTCGATACCAAAGTCCAATGAGGATATTGATTGCGAAATAACTTCCGATGATGAGCCAGTCGATCCCGGTCAGATGCATAAGCGCTTGGTCGGCATTGGGTTGGTTAAGAACCGTTGGGAAATTCAGCCATAGTTCCAATAGAAGTTCACCAAAAAGAAACAGAGAATCGCGGGGGTAGCAGCCGGACCGGTGTTTTCAGGTGCCCAATTGACCTTTCAGCTTCCCTGCTGAATACTTGTTTCATGCGTCGTTTCCTTGGACTGACAATCGCTGTGGGCCTGAGTTGGACCGCCGTTTCCGCCGGGGATTGGCCCCGTTTTCGGGGTTCTCACTTCGACGGGGTATCCACCGAAAAGAACTGGCTCGGAACCTGGCCGGGAGGTCAGCCCCGCCAACTCTGGAAGAAGAACGTTGGGACTGGTTTCTCGTCGGTGGCAGTAGCGGACGGTCGCCTGTTCACCCTGGGTAACAACGGGAAAGAGGACCGGGTTTATTGCATCGATGCGGCCTCGGGCACTGAAGTGTGGGTTCACGCGTATCCAGAGGAATTGGAGCCCAAGTACTACGAAGGGGGACCGAGTGCCACTCCCACCGTGGATGGTGAACGTGTTTTCACCGTCTCCAAGGCGGGAAAGGTTTTGAGCTTGGAGGCAGCCACAGGAAAAGTGGTGTGGGAACGGAACGTGGCCAAAGACCTCGGTTTAGCCTCTCCCGATTGGGGCTTTGCCGGTTCACCGCATGTCGAAGGTGACCTTCTGATTTTAAACCTGGGATTGCATGGGGTCGCAGTAAAGAAGGCGACCGGCGAGTCGGTCTGGCAATCAGGGAAAGAGGCCGCTGGTTATGGAACTCCGGTTCCCTTCACCTCCGCTGGAAAGAAGGCGCTGGCCATATTTGGGGCAAAGGAAGTTTGGGCTGTGGACCCCAAAACAGGTCAGGCTCTCTGGCATTTCCCTTGGAAGACCTCGTACGAGGTTAATTCGGCCGACCCGGTCGTTGTTGGCGACCAGATGTTCGTGTCATCCGGCTATGGCACCGGTGGCGGTGTCATTGAGTTTGGTGGAGGTACTCCCAAATTGACCTGGTCCAATAAAGAGGTGCGCAGCCATTTTTCCTCGGCGGTCGCGGTCGATGGCTACCTGTACGCCGTCGACGGACAGGGGGGCGACAAAGACTCGAAACTCAAGTGTGTCGAGTTGGCCACGGGCAAGGTCCGCTGGACCTCGCCCGCTTCCGAAACTGGAAATTTGACTTCTGCCGATGGGAAACTGATTTGGATCACCGGTCGGGGTGAACTGGTCATTGTCGAAGCCAAGCCGGACAAGTACACCGAGCTGGCCCGGGCGCAGGTCACCGGCGGAAAATGCTGGACCGTGCCGGTGCTGGCCAACGGGCGTGTCTATGTGCGCAACGCCGCAGGCTCGATTGTTTGTGTCGATGTGAAGGGCAGTGGCCCGGTGATTTGAGCGCCCTCAAGCCCAATCTTTGCTGCCAGGTGCGGACGTGGTCATCAGGGGAACCGGCAATTTGGAAAGCAGAGGGGCATGGTGCTGACGTTCGTGAGCGGCCGTGATGAATCCGACGAAGAGCGGGTGCGGCTTGGTCGGTTTGCTTTGAAATTCCGGGTGGAACTGAGAGGCAACAAAAAACGGATGGTCCTTTAGCTCAATGATTTCCACGAGTTGATTGTCCGGGGTGGTGCCGCTCACGACAAACCCTTCGGCTTCGAAACGGGACCGGTAATCATTGTTGAATTCGTAGCGGTGCCGATGGCGCTCGCTCACGCAGTCCACAGCGTAGAGTTTGTGAGCCAACGTGCCAGATCTGATGGTGCTGTCCTGGGCACCCAGGCGCATGGACCCACCCTTGCGTTTGACATGGCGTTGAGTCTCCTGAAGATGAATCACCGGGTTGGGTGTCAGCTCGTTGAATTCAGTCGAGTTGGCATCCGGCAAATAGAGCACGTGACGCGCAAACTCGATCGTGGCGATTTGCATTCCCAGGCAGAGGCCCAGATAGGGAATCTTGTTTTCGCGTGCATACTTTGCCGCCTTTATTTTTCCCTCGATGCCCCGGTTGCCGAATCCACCCGGAACCAGAATGCCACCCAGTTCCTTGAGTAGATGTTGACCGTCGGGTTTCTCGACCTCTTCTGCATCGATGGGTTCGATCTGCACGCGGCAATCGTTGGCAATTCCGGCGTGAACCAGCGCCTCATGGACCGATTTATAGGCGTCCTGTAGTCCGGTGTACTTGCCCACCACACCGATGCGAACCCGATGCTGGGGCGCAACGAGTCGGCGGATGATGTCCTGCCAGTGGCTCATCCGGGCAGGAGGAGCCTCAATTTGGAAATGCTTGCACACGAGGTCGTCAAGGCGCTCCCGCTGAAGCATGAGCGGCACTTCATAGATGGAATGCTCAACGTCCTTTTCTTCAATCACGGCTTCGAACGGGACGTTGCAAAACAGGCTCAATTTGCTGCGCAGCTCCTTGTTGAGCGGTTGTTCGCAGCGACAGACCAGCAGATGGGGAGCGATACCAATTTCGCGGAGCTTGGCCACGCTCTGCTGGGTGGGTTTGGTTTTGAGCTCGCCCGCAGCCTTGATGAAGGGCACGTAGGTGACGTGAATGAAGCAGACGTTGTGCGGTCCGACATCGAGGGCGAATTCGCGGATGGCCTCTAAAAAGGGCAGGCCTTCGATATCGCCGACGGTTCCGCCGATTTCTGTGATAACCACGTCCGCCTTGGAATCCGTGGCCAGTTGAAGAATCCGGCGCTGAATTTCATCCGTCACGTGGGGAATCACCTGAACGGTTTTCCCGAGATAAACTCCATCCCGCTCGTTATCAAGGACTTGCTGGTATACTTGACCACTGGAAGTGGAATTTCGACGGGTCAATTTGGTGCTGGTGAATCGTTCGTAGTGCCCAAGATCGAGGTCGGTTTCGGCCCCGTCGTCGAGAACATACACCTCCCCATGCTGGGTCGGGCTCATCGTGCCCGGGTCAACGTTCAGATAGGGGTCAAACTTTTGGAGGGCCACCTTGAGTGACCGATTCTCCAGCAACGTGCCGAGTGCGGCGGCAGTTAATCCCTTCCCCAACGAACTCACCACCCCACCCGTCACAAAGATATACTTCATGGGATGGTAGCCTCTCTCGCCCCCCTCTCGGGGGAAAGCAGAAAATCAGCCAAGGCCGCTTCGGCCCGGGCAACATCACCGGGCAGGTCGACTCCGAGACTGTCGTGGACCACCTGCACCACGCCCACCTCGATGCCGTTTTCCAAAGCCCGCAGTTGCTCCAGCCGTTCAGCGGCTTCGAGCGCTGAAACCGGCCACTCCACCAGCTTCAGGAGGGTCTCGCGCCGGTAACCATAGATGCCGAGGTGTTTCTGGAACGGAAACCGCTTCAGTTGCATGGCAACCGACTCTCCAGCGGCATCGCGGAGGTAGGGAATGGTTCGTCGCGAAAAATAAAGCGCCCGCCCGGCGCTGGAAACCACCACCGTGACGGCGTTGGGGTTGTCGTACTCCGATAAATCCCGGATCGGGGTCGATGCCGTGGTCATGGGAAATCGGGTCAGCGCCTGCGCCACTGCATCGATCACGGATGGTCGGATCAATGGTTCGTCCCCTTGAATATTCACGTAGGCATCGGCCGGGCGCTTGCGGGCCAGTTCGGCGATGCGGTCCGTCCCGCTGGGATGGTCGGGGGAGGTCATTACGACCTCGGCGAACCGGGATGCGACAGCGGCAATCCGTTCATCGTCGGTGGCCACGACCACATCGCTCAACGATTGGGCCAATCGGCATTGGGCAATGACCCGTTCAATCAGGGTTTTTCCGGCAATGAGCGCCAGGGGCTTGCCGGGAAACCGGGTGGAGGCGTATCGGGCGGGTATCACACCGAGGATCGTCATGCGAAAAGGATAACGTTGAGGCCTCCAGGCCTGAATGGAAATCGTTCCCCGGACCTTTTCCATACGGTCTTCACGAACTTCAACTTTTCTTCGCCAATCGTCTTCGCCTGTGGTAGTAGGATTCACAGGACCACGTTGAAATGTCTGCTCCTTCCGATGCCGTTCCGACTGACCCGACGCCGATGGCTGGGGCGGCAGTTCCCCGGCTTCGTATTCGAGGCCTGGACGAGGCAGGAGGAAAATCCTCCTCCGGGGGCTATTTCTTGATTCGGGACGGGCGGCAGCAAGGTCCTCTCTCCCGGGAAGCGGTGGTCACGCTGATTCAGGCGGCCCATGCCAGCCCGCTGGATTTGGGATGGCGTGAAGGGGAGACCGGATGGCGTCCGTTGGGCGACCTTTTTCCGGGTGTGCGTCCACTGGTCCGTCCGCTACATTCTTCCGAGGTTCATCCCCTGCGGGAAAAATCCGAACCCCAGGCCTTCTACAAGGAGGTGCTGCCGTCATTGTCCTACCCCTTTCGTGGGGACGGAGGGCTAATCATGGCCGGGGGAACTGCAGCAGTCTTTGTCCTTTGGCTGGTCGGTTCGGCGATGGGTGGGCTGGGTGTGTTGGCCATCGGATTTTCGGTCCTGATCTACGGGTACCTCTTGGGCTCGCTCCAAATTGTGATTCAGGCGTCGGCACAGGGGGAACCCGACATCCCTAAATGGCCGGAGATACGGTCCGCGACATCGGATTGCGTCCAACCGTTCCGACTCTGGGTGACTTGCCAGTTGGTCTGTTTCGCTCCGGCCCTTGTGGCCGGGTTTCTGGCAACGGTTCAGAGTTCGTCCACATTCCTCGGGATGGCCATCGCCTTCACCCTGGCAGGTGCGTTTTGTTTTCCGATGAGTTTGTTGGCGGTGGCCATGGCGGACACCGGTGAGGCCATTGACCCGGTTTTCATTTATCGATCCATTCGTGCCGTGGGATGGGACTACCTGCTGTTGCTGGCGGTTCTCGCCCTCCTCATCACCGCCCACCTGGCTGGAAACGTGGCCGCTGAAAATTACCAGATTCCGGGTTTGCGAATGGTCTGGAGCTCGGCCAATGCCGTTTATTTCGGTGTCGTTCTGGCCCGCCTTCTCGGGGTATTCTATTACTCCAATCGGGAGCGATTGGGATGGTTTTGACGGCAATCAGGCGCTTTGGCCGGGTTTCGGTTTCTGGAAAAATCAATTTTCGGCAGGCCCGATCGCCTCCAAGTGTCGGGTTGCCGAAATGGCTGACCGTTTGCCGCGAGGGATTTTCGGCCCAACAAACAGCAAGCTTTTTGGGTCGCACGACACTAGTCTCCGGTCATGATTCACGTTGGGATTGGGTATGATGTTCACCCGTTTGCCGAAGGACGAAAGCTGGTTCTTGGCGGAGTGGAGATACCCCACAGTCGAGGGTTGGCGGGACATAGTGATGCGGATGCGTTGGCACATGCCATCACGGATGCCATTTTGGGTGCATTGGGAGAGCCGGATATCGGCCATTTTTTCCCCAACACGGACCCCCGTTGGAAAGGGGCTCCCAGTCGGGTCTTTCTGGCGGAAGCCGCCCGGCAGGTGGGGTTGAGGGGAGGACGCCTGGTCAATATTGATGCATCCCTGGTTGCCGAGCGCCCTAAAATTGCGCCGCATCTGGCAGCGATGAAGCTGGCCTTGGGCGAGGCCTTGGGACTGGACCCGAGGCGGGTCGGTGTCAAAGCCACCACCAACGAAGGCCTCGGTTTTATTGGGCGCGAAGAGGGTATCGCCGCCATGGCCGTGGCCAGCATCGACCTGCCGGAACCGGAGGTCGCGCGATGAGTGCCAAGGCCGAGGTGGGATGGACAACTCCCGGTGTTGACGGGGGCAAGCGCCATGTGTTTGCCCGCAAGTTTGGCGGTGAATGGAAATTTTATGAGCGCCCCAAACGAAAAGGGAAGGATGTTCAATGGCAGGAAATCAAGACACCGCCGCTCAGTGACTGGCTGGACCTGCTGGAATCGCTCGAGAGGCGGGCGGCACGCGACCTGACACCACCCGCCCAGATTGAAGCGGTGCGGCAGCGGATTCGTGAAAAATATCCGGAGCACCGATTTGTGCCCACACCAACGGAGTGAAGAAATTGGGCTGCTTCCAGGGGCTTCCCATTTGATTTCCTGTTTCGTTCCCGACTTCTTGGAGGCATGGTTGAAACTGTGAAGCGACCTCTCATTCTGGTGACATCCAGCACTGCCGACTCCGGGGCTGAATTCCCGGATCCCTCGGTGAGTGTGGCGTATGACTATATCCAGGCCCTGACCGCTCACGGAGCATTAGTGTTTTGCCTGCCGGTGGTCACCGACCCGGATTGGATTTCCGGGGCGGTCGCACGGGTCGACGGTGTCCTTTTGACCGGAGGAGGGGATATTGAGCCCACCCTTTACGGTCCGGACGTTACGTCGGAGCTTCGGGCGTTGTGTGAATTCTCCAAGCCGGGACGCGACACCATGGAGGTGCAGTTGATTCGCGAAGTATTGCGACAGAAAAAACCGTGTCTGGCCATTTGTCGGGGCCATCAATTGGTCAATGTGGTGCTGGGGGGCACACTGTTTGTCGATCTGCCCAGCCAGCGCCCCAGTCCTGTTCAGCATTGCGATTATGACCGGCGGTTTGAGGCCATTCATCCGATTCAGACGGTGCCCGGCACTCATTTGAACGAACTCCTCGGTCCCGACGACGTTGGGGTGAATAGCACCCATCATCAGGCAATCGATCGACTCGCTCCCGGACTCGTTGTGGCGGCCCGTGCGACCGATGGACTGATCGAGGCCACGGAGTTTTCCCGCGAGGAAGCGGGACGGTTTGGATGGTATCAATCGGTCCAATTTCACCCGGAACGGTTGAGGTCACGGATGCCCATCCATGACCGGCTCTTCGTGGAATTTGTCGGTGCCAGTCGTTCTCAAGCCACCTCATGAACGTTTTTCATTTCATTCGTGCCCTTCCCGCAGGACTGCGTCCCTTCCCGTGGATCAGTTGGATCGGGCTGATGCTGTGTGGTCCGGACCTGATGGCGGAAGAGGGCGCCGCTGCCTCCAAGCCATCGTATGAATACCGTCCGGGTTCTCCAGATGGCATTGGCAAATGGTTCATGGGTAGGGAGATAGCACATTTCATGACCCATGAAGGGGCTCCATGGCTCGAGAGGCCCGAACGGGAAGAGGAGGAGCAGCCGACACGGATGGTGGCGGCGCTGAACTTGAAACCAGGTCAGGTGGTGGCCGATATCGGTGCGGGCAGCGGGTATCTCTCGTGGCGGATGGCCCGGTTGGTCTCGCCGGGGGGAAGGGTCTATGCCAATGACCTGCAGCCGGAAATGCTCGCCATTTTACGGACCAATGTGGCCGCCCATGGTGTGACCAACGTGGTCACCATCCAGGGAACGGTCGAAGACCCTCATTTGCCGACCAATCAGGTCGACCTCGCCATTTTCGTCGACGTCTACCACGAATGCGACTTCCCCTTCGAAATCATCCGGGGCGTGGTCCAATCATTGAAAGTGGGAGGTCGATTGGTGCTGGTCGAATACCGTGGGGAGGACGACTCGGTTCCCATCAAGCGGCTTCATAAAATGACCGCGGCCCAGGTCCGGAAGGAAATGACCGTTCATCCCCTGGAATGGGTGGAGACGATCGACACTTTGCCGAGGCAACACGTCTTCATTTTTCGAAAGACGGCTTCGGGGCTACAGCCTAAGTAGTCGCCGCATCTGGGAGCCCGGACGTCTCGTCCGGCGATGACTTCCGGGTTCAACAGGACCCGTCGATTAGAGATGACGCCGATTCAAGCTCGGCGACTACGGGATCACGGCGGCCATTCTTACATCCGTTGAGTCACATACACCTCACTGGTCGACCCATTCACCCACCAGCCTTCGACCCAGCCGGCATTTGTCTCGCCAGCCGAGTGTTCTCGAAAGAAAAACTTTGGGCTCATCATGGACGTTGGTTTCCACCAACCCCGCAAAACCTTGGTTTGCTCTCTCCACTTCCAGCCCTGGAGGTCCAAATCTAAATGTTGCGGAGGCTCCAACGGAACTTCCACCAAGCCTCTCGATTGAAGCACGCTCGCAATGCCGTCCGGCGGTCCGGCAAAATGCACTTCATTTACAAACGGACCCATGCTGCCATGGAGAACCCGCAGTCCACTCGGCACAGATGCTGGGTGCGTGAGACCTTTTAATCTCTGACGCGTATCCAGGACGGACAAAACACCCACGGCAATCAACGGTACAACTGCGACTTCTGCCAAAAGTGTCCGCCAACCAAAGTGCCGTCTTTTGCGCTTCAAGACCAAGGCCGTGACCGAGGTCACCGCCACGCAGACGGCAACCGATTGAAGGACGACAAAGAGCAGGGGGATTCCCTCAAACAAAATGCCCACCGAACAGGCAAGGACGGCGAATCCCGACGCAGCGAGAAGTGTCAGTCCTGCCGACCCCAGCACGATGAACGCCATGGGCATGGGCCGGTGTTGAACTGGAGTTGGGGTCTGCATAACACGGCGTGGTGTCCATCACTCGTCGGTCATCGGCGTGGAGAAAATGCCTGACACTCCACCTTTGCCCCGCCGTTATTTCAGCTCCCAATTTTCGTTAAAGAATCCGCCTTGCTCCACGCCTCCAGGGAACCGGGCGTTGGCCGGAGTACGGAGGTCGAGGACCGCCCAGTCCGGTAGTTTCGAAGTCTGGCGGGCGTTGTTGAGGTAGTCGTACTCCCGGAAGGTGAAGCCGCTGTTCAGAACCACATACTTGGACGGGTTGAGAGGGTTGGGACAAATCAGCACGAGAGCGTGATTTGTTGCGGGAAAGACCTTGTCCCCAACGGTGACACCGTCCTGCGTCCAGTGAATCGGCAACCGATCGGCAAGTTTAGCCAGCAGGGCGTTGCTGGAGGGGTCGCCCCACAGGATGAGGTTGTGGTCCTGGATATCGGCGTCGCTGACCTCCTTGTCGAGGCGTTGGCGGGCATCCCCGCGGAACTCCAGCCGCCAATGTTCGAGGGCGTGGGCGGATTCAGTCTTCACCCAGGCTCCCACGGTTTCGTTCAAAGGGGTGCCGGAGGGCAGCACCACAAGAAAAGAGTCCATGAACGCGTCGTCGATGGGGCCTTGCAGTCCCGGACGCTTGTGAAGGCCGTCCGCCGGTGCCCCGGTGCGCCATGCATTGCCCTCGCGGGTGAGGGTCTGATGCCAGCTCAAGTCGGAGCCGGGGCGGGTGGTGGTCAGTTTTTGGCCATTGATCAGTACCGTCACCGGCTTGCCGACAGCGAAGGGGCAATCGCCCGATGGGAAATCGAGGGTCAGCGAGGTCACGTTGGTGGTGTCGATGGTGATGAGGTTCGCGGGTGCATCAAGATGGGCGTTGACCCGGGCCTGTTCCCAGTGCTGTTCCAATCCCTCCAGATGAACCCAAGCCATCTCGTTATAGCGGAGAGTGTGGGTGACAAAGTGGACATCGTTGGGGACCCGGACCCGTCCCCGGGCGGCAAGGAGGTCGATACGCCGATTCAATTCCTGCTTGGTGACCGGTTCATACGAATGCCCCGTCTTGGGGCCGATCAGGTGGGTCAACTCCAATCCCTCGGCTTCCATGGCCTTTTCCATGGCTTGGGCGGCCTGACGCTGGCTGTCGATCTCTCCGCTGTAGGCCACCAGCGGGACCATGGCGGTGTTCAAGGCATGACTGGTCGAATCATACATGCGCCAAAGCTTTTGTTCCCAATCCGAGGGGTGGAGCTCTTCGTGCTGAAAGACTTTGAGGAAGTCAGCGGTTTCGCTGAAGCCAGCACCGGGCGCGGCTGCGGCCCAATGGGAGGCATGGTGGGTGGTGATGTGCCAGCAGGCGGCTCCTCCCAACGAAAAACCACGGACAACGATTCGGTCGGTATCGATGGGGTACTCCCGTTGGGTGGCGGCAAGCGCCTCCCAAAAATCGGTCTCACCAGCGAATCGGCTGCCGTTGCAATAACGTCCGTAGAGATGCAAAACGATGGTGTCGGGAGGGGTGAATTCGCCCGGACTCCGCGACCGATCGTTGATGAAATTCAGCTCGCTCAGTTGTTCGCCCCGTCCGTGGAACCAGCAGTCGAGCCGGTAGCGATGACTCGTGGTTGGTGAATAGCTCTTGGGGATGACCAATCCGTACGGCTGGATGGAATCATCCACCTTGGAACGGTAGCCGCGAACGATCAGACCGGTGTTGGTCGTCCACGGGGATTGGCCTCCCATCAGCGCTGCCACCCGGGCGTGACCCTCACGCAATTGGTCCCGGGCTGCGGTGACCTCATTGGTGCGAAAGAACTCGTCGTAACGCAGGGCCCAAGCGACGGATTTATGGTAAATCTCAACATCGGGCAGGAGTCGGGCCGCCGTCGGATTCTTTTCCAAGGCCTTTCGAAGCAATGCCAGCTCTGCTCCCAGTTGATCCACTCCCGAGCGAAGTTCCAGCCGATCCGATTCTGGGATTGGAACACCGGCGGGTGGAATCCGCCGAACCTGGTCCAGTTGATTGTCCGCAGGTCCATCCGCCGAAGCAGCGGTGCAGAGGAGGGCGACTGGAAGCCAGATGATTTCCCGAAGCCGCGCGGTCAATGGGCGATACCAATGAAAGGAGGGAAGCACCCCGCCACGCTACGCATTCACCAAAAACGGGCAATCCCGCTTTTTCAAATCACCACGGGATGCCGAGGGTGGCCAGGCGCTCCCTCAGTTTCTCCAGGTTCCAATCCTGGGTTCGTCCGTCGGTCAGCCGAATTCGAACCCAATGCCCGTTGACTGACCTCAGGGCTGATGCGGGAATTGCAGGAGTAGGCAATTGAACCGGGGCATTGCTTCCGGTGCTTAGTTCCACGGAATGTTCCATCAGGCGAAGACCATCGGGTTTCCCCGGAAATGAACGGACCCGATCCTCCGGGACGAATTGGACCACGTCGCGTCCGCTGGCGACCGTCAGCAAAAGGCCCGTGTCTGTGGTTCGATTGATGACGGATGCCCGGCGCCCGTCCTCGCTGAATTCCAGGCGATCTCCACCCTTCGGGAACGCCGCCAAGAGTTGGCGGGCAGCCACGTCCCAAAGCTGAATTGGTCCGTCCCGTCCTGACGTCAGCGCCAGCGTGCCACTCTCGTGAATAGCGACGGCCAACACATTGGTGGCCCCGGGAAATGGGTGCAATTCTGCAGTGGTGCTGTCCGCCAACAACAATCCGCTGTCCGTTCCAATGAGGACATCCCGGGCATTAGGCAACCACGCCACTGAATTGGGACGCGAAGGAAGAGAAACGGTCGACGAAACAACTTCCGTTCCGGTCTCATAAATGAGGAGTTGAGGAGGAGACTCGGAAAGGACGGCCAGTCGAACATTGTCTGGAGCCCACTCGGTTGCCGTCACCGGTACGGTGACCTTGGTCTTGCGCAGCTGATCCAAAGATCGGACAGGAGCCAACCAGAGCTCACCCATCCCCTGAGGATTTTGGATTTGGATGAGTGCCACCTGATCGCCGGTCCAATTGAACGAGGCACTGCGGATGTTTGCTGCGGGTGAGGTCCACGAACGGATGGCTGCAACGGTGGGGTCCCACATCTCGAATTGGTTTCCGCCTCGCAACCACAGGTCGAGTTGGTGCTCTCGATCGTGCCCCAGCCATTTGGCTGGGGAGAGGCCGAAGGGGGACTGCCAAACGATTCGGTGATCCTGAATTCCCCGTTCGACGATTTGGTCGTCCTTGGTTTCTCCAAGGTAGGTGTCCCGGGCAAGGTTGATACTAAGCAGGCGTTTTAAAAGTTTGGGAGTCCAAGGCTCCGCGCCAAGGTCGGCGGTCGCCAGCGCATGGATGGCTTCCTGGCGAAGGTCGTCGAGCGGAACGCCGCCATGCAAATCCACCGCTTGTCCGATGATTTGAAGGGCGGAACTTCGCCATCCGGGTGTGCCCGAAAACCGAAGCCGACGGGCTTCCTCAGTGAGGCGTTGGACTGTGGTGAGTGCCGGTGAAATGTCGGAAGCCGTCCGGTTGGTCGGAGCTGGAACAGGAGGAAGGAGTGGTTCAGCGGATGCCCACGGGTATCCGAGGAGTATCGCCACCGAGGCGGCGAACCATGCAATCCAGGGGAAATTGTCGCGGCTTTTGAGTGTGGGCATGGCCATTCCAATAGACTTCCCAGCAGATTAGATGGAATGCCCGAGGCGAATCTTCTTGGTCTCCAGATACTTTTCGTTGTCGGGATTGGAAGCGACGCGAATGGGCAATTGCTCGACTATCTCGAGGCCGTATCCCTGCAATCCCACGACCTTTTTGGGATTATTAGTGAGGAGACGAATCGTTTTGAGGCCCAAATCGACCAGGATTTGAGCACCCACACCGTAGTCGCGCAGGTCCATGGGGAAGCCCAGCTTGAGGTTGGCATCGACCGTATCCAGTCCTTCCTCCTGAAGTTTGTAGGCCTTGATTTTGTTGGCCAGACCAATCCCGCGCCCTTCCTGGC
>CAITXU010000268.1 GCA_903896505.1 uncultured Verrucomicrobiota bacterium
GGGCTGTTGAGCCCTAGCTCGCGGCGCCCTGCGGCCTCCGTTGTTCTCCATCCGCCTGCTCGACCCCTTCTATCCATCCAAAAACCTCTTGACCGCTCATCCTCACCCCTCCAATTTTCCACTGAGAAACCGGAAGAACCCTATCAAGTTGTTGGTAATGATCCGGTAAACCGAACCGATCGAATGGGATTGATTTCGGGACCGGATTATCAGGAAGAACCAGAGGATCCCAGCTGCGATCAATTGTTACAGCGGATACAGGATTTGATTTCGCGGCAGGGAACGCCCGAAGAAGGTCCGACCGAAGGTGTCCTGTTGGAGGTTCTGATGATTACCTGGATTGACAAATGTCGTCAGCCCGATCTGCATAACACTGCTTCTGACGAGTGCATCAAAAAACTTCCCGAATACGAGGATCCCCCTGAACACTCCCAGAATCGGAGCTCCCAGCCGCCCCAGACCGCCCAGCCGCCGAGCACCTTTTGTTCTCGAAACCCGGAAATCTGCGTCGGAATCGGTGTGGGCATCATCGGCATCGGGGTGGGCGCCACCTGCGTTCTTCAGCCGGAACTTTGTGCCATCGCCATTCGCGTGGGCATCGGATGGGGCGGAAGTCTTATCCCATCAATGAGATACGTGTTTTGACTTCCACGACCGGTGGCAATATTCACTTCAACGTGGATGTCTCTGATCGGCCGAACAGGAGGGACCGCTTTACTCTACCTAGGGTATCCCTGCTCAATGGCGAGCACACTCCAATCCTGGCCAGGGCTGGCGGAGACGTGGGTAATCAAGAGGCCAAAAATCCTGCTCATGCGTGGCGATCCATGCGACGTTCATTTCTTATGTTCCTAGTCTCCGTCGATTTCCATAAAATATCACCTGCGCCATCTGACCACACTTTGGATGCATCATGTCTCATTAGTACTTGCAATTAGTTGGTGGCGCTGTATTGTCGTAGAGAAACAATCCAAAAAATACATTCTAATGAAAAATGCTATCATCCTTCGAGCAAAGTATTGGTATCTTTATTTCGTGCAATTCTTCGCTGTATCGTTATTATATATAGTCTGTGCTCAAAGTGTTTTGGGCCAATCATTCGCCACGAAGACCACGTTCTATTATCCGGTTCCCGGGGTCAATCTTGATTCTAAATGGCCAGAATCAGTGCTCACGACGACTTATAACATTGATCCCCTCGCTGGCACCTTGGCTGTCTCTGGAAGTGGGACTATTCCAGCTCTGAACTTCAGGACCACCGAAACGTTCACCGTTAAGACGACGACTCCGGCATTTCCTTATCCGCCTATCATTACCAGCCACATTTACACCTTAGTTCAAACATTTCACACAGAGGCAACGACATTCTCATTTGACTTTCCGGCTTCCATTCCAAGCTTTACCTCCGGTGCTGTCTACACTATCACGTCTCAAAACAAAAACCTGTTTAATTCGACGGTGCTTGATTTCTGGACTTTATATCAAGATGGAATTTCAATTCAAAGCTCTGTCAACGGTGGTGGGACTTCAAGCTATTACAACCAATTCTCGATAGACGTAACCCATTATCCTAAATCTGTTTCTGGTTTTCTTGGAACAAAAGTCGCAGATGAAATGAGCTTGTTTACAGTTGGCCAGTTTTTAGATATCAATGTTAGTGGTACCGCTCAATCGCTTGGTCTTTACTTTTCTTCCGGTGGTGTAACCCCGCAAGTTGCGCTTCCTGAGATTAAGGATATGCAACTCGGGGTGTCGTGTGGGCTAATTTGCTTTCTTTTGGTCAGAAACCAATTGTTCGGGCGTAAAGACCGGGAGGGTGATACTAAACGTGTCGTGTAGCTTAGGGTTGTCATTACGCCAAGGCTATCCCGACTGTAAAGAAAGCAGGTATTTCCGTATTCAATCCGGAAGCTTGATTCCAACCGCAGGCGGCAACAACGCGTACATCACCGGTGTCACCAACCGGCTCAGCAGCAGCGAGCTGATCAGGCCGCCCAGGATCACGATGGCCAGCGGCGAGTACATGCCGCTCCCAGCCACCGTCAGCGGGATCAGCGCGCCGACTGCCGTCAAGGTGGTCAGCACCACCGGTAAAAACCGGATTTCTCCCGCCCGTTCAATGGCCTCGGCCAATGCCACACCCTCCGCCCGCAGTTGGTTGGTGAAGTCGACGAGGAGGAAGCTGTTCTTGATCTCAATCCCCACCAGCGCGATGAACCCAATCGAAGCCGTGAAACTCAGGCTGTAGCCGCTCAACCACAGTGCCACCAGTCCTCCCACCATCCCCAACGGAATCACACTGGCCACAATCAGCGTCCCCCGAAAGCTCCCAAACTGGAGCACCAGAATGGCCAGAATGCCAAACGTTGCGATCATCACCGCGCCTCCCAGACCCCCGAAACTCTCCTTCCGGCTTTCCACCTCGCCGCCAAACTCGTAGCGGTAGCCTTTTGGGAATCGAATCTTGTCGAGTCGTTCCGCCACCTGCCGGGTCAGTTGGTCCGTGTTAAAGCCCGGTTGGACAAAGCTCGTGACGGTTACGCTTCGTTCGCGATTGAACCGTTGGATCAACGGGGGTGCCGATTCCCACTGGAGTTGGGCCACTTCGCTCATGGGAACCCAGCCGCCCGCCGCGGTGGGCACATACAGTCGGCTCCAATTGGTCAGGGTGGCCCGTTCTCCCCGGGGCAGACTCACCGTGACATTGTAGCTGTCGCCGTTGGCCTCCCGAAATGTGGTGGCGTTGATGCCGGCAAAGGCCAGGCGGGTGGCCCGGTCGACCGCCCCTTCGCCCACTCCCAGCAGGGAGGCCTTGGCGGCATCAAATCGCAGTCGCAGATCGGTCCGGGGCGTTCGCAATGGATTGTCGACGGTCCGGGTCCCGGGAAGCTGCTGCAGGACGGTTTCCACCTGCCTCGCTAGCGCGGTAATGCGGTCCAAATCGTTGCCCAGGACCCGCACCGCAATGGGGGCCTCGATGGGAGGACCATTTTCAAATTCCTTCAGCACAATCCGCGCCCCCGGAATGCGCTGGAGCTTTTCCCGGAGTCGGGCAAAGAGGGCGGCCGTCCGTTTGGAATCATACGATTTGAGCGACACAAACAGTTCACCGAACCGGGCCGACAGTTCCTCGGGGATTTCGTTGTAGTAGATTTGTGGATTGCCCCGCCCCACATTGGCAAACCAGCCAGACACCTCCGGTTCAGCCGCCAGTAGCGTCTCGATTTGGCGAACGATGCCATCGGTCATGGCCACGGAATTACCCTCCGTCCCATACACGCGGATGGCGAACTCGGGAATTCCGGCCACGGGAAAGAGGCTGAACCCGATGCGCGGCACCAGCGCCACACTGCCCACCACCAGCAGGGCGGTCAGCACCAGCGTCAGCGCCCGATGGGTCATCGCCCAGTGCAGCAGTGGGCGGTAGGTTTGATGGATGACCCTTTGAAGCAGGCGCAGGAACACATTGCCCTCGTGACCTCTGCTGCCCCCGAGGAATCGGCTGGCCATGAAGGGGATGATGGTCAGGGAAACCACCAGCGAGGCCAGCACCGTGAAGACCACCGCCAGCGGCAGGCTGCGAATGAACTGGCCCGGTCCGCCGGGCAACATCAGCAGCGGAAGAAAGGCGAACAACAGGGTCGCGGTGGTCCCCACGACCGCGCCCGCTATCTGTCGCGTTCCCGCGAGCGCCGCCTCAATCGGCCCCATCCCCTCGCGCAGGAAGCGGGCGATGTTCTCCACCACCACAATGCTGTCATCCACCAGCAACCCCAGGGCGATGACGCATCCAACAATCGAAAGCTGATTGAGGCTGTACCCGGACAGTTGGAGCAGACTGATGCCCATCGCCAGGGACAGCGGGATGGACAGGAGCACCAACAGACTGGCCCGGAATCCCAGGGGCAGCACCGTTACCAACACCAGGGCGAAGGCAAACAGGAAGTCGGTCTCCAACCGGCCCAGCCGCAGTCGGATGTTCTTGGCCTGATCAAATCCAATCTCCAGCCGGACATCGCCCGGCAGTTCCTCGCGAAAGGCGTTCACCCCCGTCAGCACCGCTTCGCGCAGATCGAGGGCGCTTCTGCCCCGTTGCGGGACGACCGTGACAAACGCCGCCCGCTGTCCGTTGTAGCGCCCGATATACTCGTTTTCCTCGTAGTCCCACCGGACATCGGCAATGTCGCGCACCCGCACCGCTGCCCGTCCGCTGCCCTCGATCGTGCTGTCTCGGATTTGGTCCAGGGTGGTGAAATTGCCGGTCGTCTTGACCGTGAATCGCCGGGCACCCGCCTCCACCGCTCCACCCGGTATGGTTTCATTGTTTTCCTGAAGCACCCCGATCACCCGGTCCAATCCCACGTGGAGTTGGTTCATCCGGTCCGCGTCCAGGGTCACCCGCACCTGTTTGTCGGGATAGGCCCATTTCTGCACCTTGCGCACCCCGGGGATGACCTCGAGCCGTTTTCGCAGGCTTTCCGCCAGGTCCTGGAGCCGGGCATAGCTGGCCTCCGGACTGACCAGGGCCATCTGCATCAAGGCCACATCCGTCGTCTGAACCTTCCGGACCTCCACCTTGGTGAGCCCCGTGGGCAGGCTTCCCCGAACCTGGTTCACCTGACGCTGCACGTCGTCATACTTGCGGTCGGGGTCCGTCCCGTAGTTGAACTCCACGCTCACCACCACCACCCCGTCCCGGATCGTGGTCTGAATTTTCTTGAGGTCGTCCAGTTCCTTGATCGAGTCCTCCACCGGGCGGGCAATCAGCTTTTCCAGGTCGGTCGGATTTCCTCCCGGTTGGATAAAGAAAAGATTGAAAACCGGTATCTTCAATTCGGGGTCTTCGGAGCGCTGTATTGACTGGAATGAAAAGACCCCAATCGTCGCCAGGCAAGCCGTCAGCAGCAGGGTGAAAGGGCGGTTACGGAGGAAAAATTCGATGAACGACATGGCCTGGGAAGGTTGAAGTCTGGAGGTGGAGCGTTACCGAATGGATGCCACGGTATTCTCCACCCGGACGGACATTCCGTCCCGGAGGAATTCGGCACCGGCCACTACCAGCGCTGAACCCGAGGGGAGGGCCGTGCGGAGCAGAAGGCGGTCGGCATACCATCCCTCCGCCGTCACCGGGACCCGCCGCGCCACCATGCCCTCCACCAGGAAGACCACGGCCGAATCCCCCTGTCCCTCGACAATCGCCGAGGCGGGAATCCACGGCCGGGGAGCCACCGGCTGGGGATGAAGGGTGACGTGGGTAAGGAAACCGGACCGCAAACCGGACGGCACCTCCTCCACCTTGATTTCGACCTCGGTGGTGCGGGTCAGCGGATCGCTGGCTTCCGCAATGTGGGCGATGACTCCCCTCGACCCCGTGGCGGGCTCCCGAATCGACCACTCGGCGGGGTCACCGACCCGCACCCGGAGGATATCCCGGTCACTCAAGCCCACCCGCACCAGCCATCCCTCGGAATCGGTGGCAAAGTCCAGGACTGGGGTTCCGGCGGAAAGGGTCTGATTGGGTTCGGCCCGACGCCGGAGGATGACGCCATCCGAAGGGGCCTCGATCACCGCCTGGCGGGCGTTGAACTCTGCCGAGCGTAGGGCCGCAGCAGCCTGTTCCTCCTGGGTCTCCACATTCTGAACCTGCTCCAGAGAATAGACCTGGGTGGTGAGCAATTGCCGGGCGCGGACCAAGTCGCGGGTGGCCTTGTCCCGATTGGCCCGCGCCTGGGTCACGAGGGCATCGATTTCATCGAGCTTGAGGCGGGCCAGCACCTGACCCTTGTGAACCGATTCCCCGGCTCGTACGAGGACTTCGCCCACGACCCCGCCGGATTTGAAGGACAGCTCGGCTTCGGCCTGCCGACTGAGAATTCCTGTGGCCTCAATCGGTATCGCCTGGGTCGAATACTCAACCGGCACGGTGCTGACCGAAATCGAAACGCCCGCCACCACACCTGCCGGTCCCGGTGCCCGCGAACAGCCGACGACACCGCCCAAAGCCAGCGCTCCCACCAGCAAGCCCAACCCCATTCGCATCCATCGTTTCCCGTTCGTCATACTGACAAAATGTCAGCGTTTGACATTGTGTCAACATAAAATTGGACCGGGTTTACGGGATTCACAATCCGTGGGTAAACGACAAAAGACGATGGCAGTTCCTTAGGCGATACGCCCCTTGCGGCAAAGTCAGCTCCGAGCGATATTATCCGGGTGAAAGCGTACGACGAAGTCGCTGATTTTATCGCCCGGCGGAATCCAGGAGAGGTGGTGGATTTCAAGCCGTCGGAGGAAGCTCGCTCGCGTGCGGTTGAACTGCTGAAGCAGGAAAAGTCTGTGGGATTGACGCAAACCGAGCGCCGGGAGCTAGACCACTATGAGGACCTGGAACTGCTAATGAATCTTGCCAAAGCTCGGGCCCGTCAACTCCTTGCGCATGGCGGGTGAGGTTCCTGAGTCACTCCGGATTTGTGTCGCCGATCGTGCATATCGAGTCTGCGAGTATTGTTTGGTCCACGAGGACGATCTCTACCATGGGTGCGAGGTCGACCACATTATCAGTGTAAAGCATGGTGGGGCGACCACCGAATCAAACCTTGCCTTCGCTTGCTTCCACTGCAACCGCCATAAGGGAACAGACCTGGGTTCAATTGACCGTGTCAGTAGTCAACTGACTCGCTTTTTTAATCCCCGTAACGACCACTGGTCCGAACATTTTCAATCCGTTGACGGGGAAATTGTAGGATTGACCGAAATCGGTGAAGTAACCACCCGAATTCTGGAATTCAACCACCCTGAAAGGCTCAAATTACGACGCCTTCTTGCCGATTCTGGTCGGTACCCGTCGATCGGAGCCTTGGCGTTGCTCCGTGAATGAAGGCAACGAACCGACCGTGATCCGATTTATTCCAATTAGGGCACCCGAGATATCCAGGCCACACGACGTGGTAGTCGGCGACGAATCATGTCACCTATTCAACAAAGATTCCACTTGTTGGGATTGTCGGTGCTTGATAAGCAACGTTGTCCGATCGAGGGGCCATTTGATGACGTCTGGACGGTCCTCAGGCGACTGTCCAGCATTGCGTTAGACCAGCTAGAAGTAGCTGATCGGCCAATGACGAAGACATTTATGGATATAATCCATTCCGTCGGTTACTCCGTCCTTGGAGAATAGCCCGGTCACTCAATCCCATCCGATCGAGTTCCGCGGAGATAATCGGACCGGGCTTTCAGCCCTTGGAGGTTCTCACGGGCGTGACCTGGGCCGCTGGCCCAGGCTGGTGTGGGGTCGCGCCGTTGGCGCTGTTGGCGGGCATCGGAAAATCAATGCCCTGCCTGCTGTCACGGCACCACCCAACGTCCGGACCAGCCTCCCGCTTCCCATGTGAATTGCGCCCGTCGATGTCCAGCCCGGGCCAGCCAGAGCCAGTCCAGTGTCTCCACCTTGATTCGAACCACGGCGAATTCCTCCAATCCTGACCGGTTCGTTGTCGACCAGCCTTCAGACGGGCTATCTACCGGGGTTCCGGGAGTCGCCAAACTCCGATAATTTTGACGCTGTGCATCGGACAAACCCGCCCACCGTTCCATATCGCTTGCTTCTTGCACGCCGGCTTGTCCGTGGATTCTCAGCTGGACCGGTCCCGCCCCGTCATAAAAGACCAGGGCGATTCGGGAATGCTGATGAATTTGGGCAATCTTGGGAGCCCGGCGGTCGCTAAAGGCGACCAATTCGCGCCCTTCCTTGAGAACATCGCGCAAAACCACCACCCGGGCATCGGGTCCTTCGGGACCAAGAGTCGCCAGGACGGGCAGGCGCCACGGATCAGAAATCGTCCCGTAAGCCTGTTGGAGTCGGGCCAGTATCCGTTGGGCCAATTCCGGTAAGGCGTCCGTCTGCCAATCCGTGTTCATGGCTCAGTGGATACCCAGGATGCGGCGTGCCTCCGATTCGGTCGATCCGGTCTGCCTTCGGCTGAGGGTGTAAATGTTGGTTGCCGACATCGACTGGCCGATGGACAGCTTTTGGAGTGGTCCAAGCGTTTCCATTTCAACGTAACCCGCCGGGTCAGGATTGGAATAGAGCTCCGCGCTGCAACCGTCGTCCGGATATTTGGCATCTGCACTGCGCCCGACATCAATGCGGAGGCTCCATCGGCTTCCTATCCAGGCCAGGGAGTCGGCGTCATTTCCGATTTTGTAGGAATCCTTGGGGTCTCGACGGAATTCGATGAGGCCAGGATGGATGGTTACCTGGTGGGACGGAACCTCCCACATGGTGCTCAGACCTTTGGGGAAACGTGATGGGGTCGGCATCGGAAGGTAGGCTGCCTCTGGAATACGGGTTTGAGTGATTACCCACACGCCAACTTCGACAGGGTCACCAGAGACCTTTTCGTACCGGGTAATGATCTTCATGCGGGCCGCCATGGCATCCAACGAGATGGTTCGCTCGGTTTTGATGCCGAAACGGGCGCTCACCGGTGAAATCAATCGAATGTGATCGCTGTGGACGTCGGCGACCAACGGAACCGCGTCGAAGACATCCGGGGGAGGCCAGTTCCAGGCGCTTTGAGGGGCGGGCCAGGTCTTGTCGCCACCAAAACTGCCCGGGGTATTCCACGGTTGGGACGGCATGGGTTTACCCAGAAGGGTGGGATTCTCCCAGAAAGGACCGTCGGTTTCGCCCGCCAGACGGAATTGCATCACGCGTCCGACAGAGGGAACGACGAAGACTTCGGCGGCTGCATTTCGCAGGACGTAAGCGCCGGTCCAGCCATGGTAGTTGGTGGCGGTAATCGTCACTTGGGCGGAGATGGGACCTTGCACCATCAGCCAATGGGTACCGAGGAGGTAGGTCGGCCAGGAAAGCAGCTTGTTTTTCATGGTTCGCCGAGAGGCTAGCCCGGCTTCAGGAGGGAGGAAATGAATCAATCCCGAACCTTGGGGGGGCACCCAAGGGGGAAAATTAGGGCAAAGCCATACAAATGACCTGTCCCTCTGTCGGAAAATCACTCAAAACCAGCGCCGAAGAGAAAAACCGTTGAATTGGAGGAGGCAGTTCCGGCAATGTACCCGTCCCGAAGGTCGGGGCGTAGCGTAGCTTGGTAGCGCGTCTGAATGGGGTTCAGAAGGTCGTGAGTTCAAATCTCACCGCCCCGACCATCGTTTCCCCCCCCAAAGTCGATTATCCACCGGGTCGTCAGTTGCCGTTTCGATGAATGGCCGTGGGATACCTGTGCGTCCGCTAGGTCATGAAATCCGCAGCGACTTGGTGTCTGATCGTCGGAGCCTGGCTTTCCTCCGGCTCCCTGGGTGCGGTAGAAAGTCCCTCTCACTCTCCCGCTCCTGGTGATGCGGATTTTCCGACAGAGAATGTCTCGGAACGACATGCCCAAAAGGTTGCCCAGGTGAAAAGCGGCAGGTTTGATCTCGTCCTCATTGGCGATTCCATCACGCATACGGTTGGGGAAATGCCCGGTGGCATCTATGAGCCACTCAAGGAGGTCTGGGACCGCCATTTTGCCCCGCGGAACGCCATCAATTTGGGACACAATGGATTCCGGACCGAAAACATCCTCTGGAACCTTCTGAACGGCGAGCTCGACTTCAGTCCTTCGCCCAAGGTTGTAGTGATCCTCATCGGCACCAACAACACCGATGACCGAAACTTCCCCACCGTTCATACCGCCGAACAGGTGGCGGCCGGTACCAAGGCGATTGTCGAATTAATCCGCCAACGACATCCCACCACCAAGATATTGCTGTTGCGCATTTTTCCGCGCGGTGGCGATCAGCAACAGGGATTTGCCGCCCGCGTATTCCATGGGAGTCCGGCCTGCCTGAAGACTGTGGAACAGGCGGGCCTATTGACCGCCCGACTTGCAGACAACGAGCACGTCTTCTGGCTGGACATCAATTCCACCTTCCTACGGCCCGACGGCACGATCAACACCGACCTCATGCCGGACCTGCTGCATCCGAATCTCGCCGGAGCGGAGGCGTGGGCGCAGGCCGTTGAGCCAACACTGTCCCGGTTGATGGGTGAAGAACCAGTTCGGCTCCTGAAACCTCCGGTGCCGACGCCCCAGCAGGTGGCCTGGCACGAGGCGGGCGTTGGTTTGTTTTTCCACTGGGCACCGAATGTCTACCAGGGCAGGGAGGCCGATGATCTTTCGACGCCGCGCGATCAAATCAACCCGGACCGATTTAATGCCGATCAATGGGTCGAAGCCGTCCGGGCTGCGAATGCCGGCTACATGATCTTCGTGGCCAAGCATGGCGGTGGCTATTGCGCCTGGCAGACCCAAAGCACGGACTATTCGCTGAAATCGTCCCCGTGGAGGCAGGGTAGGGGCGACATGCTGGCCGACCTCGCCAAATCGTGTGAACGGCAAAAGGTGTCACTGGGTGTCTATCTTTGTCCGTATGATGAAACCCATGGAGCCGGCAACGGTGGGCGAACCAAGGCTCCCGAAGCGCAGGCCGCTTACAATGCCGTCTACCGCCAGCAATTGACCGAAATCCTAACCCAATATGGTCCCATGTTTGAAATGTGGTTTGATGGCGGGAATCTGGTCCCCATCAACGACTTGATTGAGCGTCATTCGCCCGGAATCATTGCCTTTCAGGGGCGTCGTGCCGGCGGTTCCCGCTGGGTGGGAACCGAGCACGGCTTTGCCCCCTATCCCTGCTGGAACACCATCCCTTGGAAGGAGGGAGAAACCCCGAAAGAAGGTGCGGGAAGCCCTTCGGGTAATGGCTGGTTTCCCGCAGAATGCGACGTCTCCATCCTCCGACCGCGCTGGTTTTGGTCCCCGGGGTCCGACACCAACATTCTCAGCCTCGAGTCTCTGATCGAAATCTATTACCAATCGGTGGGACGGGGGGTGAATTTGCTTTTGAACGTCACTCCCGACGGACATGGCGAGGTCCCCGCAGCGCAAATGAAACGTCTCCGGGAATTCGGGGACGAGATACGGCTCCGATTTGGCCGTCCATTGCGCACAACCCGAGGTCAGGGGAAGGGCGTTCTGCTCGATTGGTCCGGAGAGGAACTCATCGACCACGTGGTGCTTCGTGAGGATATTCGGCAGGGAGAGAAAGTTCGAAAGTTCAAAGTGGAAGGGCGAGGAGCCAACGGACAATGGAAAATACTGATGGAGGGAAGCCAGATTGGTGTCCGACAAATCATTCCCCTCCAGCCAACGACACTCACCGGGGTGCGTTGTGTGATTGATGTGGCCATCGCGGAGCCACAAATTCAGGAATTGTCCGTCTACCGGGTGGGACGTCCCGTCCCACCCATTGCCTATCGGTAAGGGAAGTATCGTGGGCTGGAGAAATTCCTTACCTTGGGAGGTTGACCAGCGCTGATGCTTTGGATTAGGCTGACTTCGGTACAATCGAAGTCTGGTCATCTGCGCTCAAAGGAAAAACGATGAAACTGATTCCCTATCTCCATTTCACCGGTCAGGCGGAAGAGGCACTCAAATTCTATCAAGCGGCATTGGATGGCCAAATCGCCGTGCTCAGTCGCTATGGGGATGGTCCCATGGACGTTGCTGAGGCCGACCGCAACAAGGTCATGCACGGTCGACTCGTTTTCGGCGATAATGTGTTGATGATCAGCGATGTCTGTGATCGACCGACGACCGTGGGTGATGCCGTCGCACTTTCCATCAATCTGGTCGGGGATGAGGCTGCAGCGGTCCGGGTTTTCGAGCGGCTTTCTGAAGGAGGCTGGGTGACGATGCCACCGGCCAAAATGTTCTGGGGAGCATGGTTCGGGATGCTGACCGATCGCTTTGGCATCCGTTGGATGATCAACTGCGAGCTAACGCCCTGATTCAGGGATAGGTGACCGTCTGAGGCAACCGCCCATCTGCTAGCCCGGCGCTGCCCTGCGGTCCCTTAAGGCACGTCTTTTCGCATCGCCAACAGTCGGGCGATGGCCGCCAGGGACAGTGCGTCGGGGCAACGGGCCACGGCCACCCGCCAGGGAATGAACAACAGGCCGTCCAGCTCTGCCTTGCCCCTCGGAGGCAGCCTCCAGTAACCCTCTGGCGTCTTCTCCTGCAGGTCCTCCGGTGGGACCTCAAAGGTGAACGCATGGACCCCTTGCCCCTGAGTGGGCAACGCGAAGAAGAACGCCCGGTTTGGTACGAAGGGCACCCCCTCCAGTGGATGGACAACGGCATCAATGCCCGTCTCCTCCGAAATCTCCCGCCGCGCCGCCGCTGCTTGCTGTTCCTTCGGGTCCACGAAACCACCGGGAGCACACAGGGTCCGGCCTCCCAGATTGGCGCGATCCTCCTCCACCAATCCCACCAGCCACTCTCCGTCCTTCAGGCACGTGGGAATGCAGAGTGCGCCACCGCCGCCTTCCTCCGCAAAGCCCCAGGTGTCGTACCCCTTCGGATGCCAGCCGTACGATAGGGTGCCAAAAACGGACTCCAGAAGTAGCGAACGACACGAAACCTCACGTCCATCCAGCGTCACCGTCCAGCCACGCCGGGCATCTTCGGGAAGAGGGGGATAGGTGGGGCGAGCGCTCATTTCTGTTCCTGTTCCGGACATCCAGGTTTGGTGCTCAATTCATAACCCTCAGGATGGGTGACCAAGTTGTCAAATCTATGGAACGTTGCCGGTTGCACCTGCTGTCGACTCTCCTCCACACTGGCGGCGGTCCAATTTGGGCCATGATAGACCGAAGCTCGAACTGCCATGTCGATCTCAACCCAACTGGTCCGTCAGGATTCGGAATTGGAGGGGATTCTCCAACTCCAACGGCAGAACCTGCGCCAACATCTGACCGAAGACGAAGCGGCTGACCAAGGTTTTCTAACTGCCGAGTACAACTTGGAGTATCTCCATCAGATGCACCGGGTGCATCCCTCGGTCATCGCCGTGGATGGGGACAAACTCGCCGGATATGCCCTGGTGGTCGAGCGTTCGGTCGGTTCCGGGCATCCATTGCTGGAGGATTTGATCGCGGAGGTGGACCGGCTTCAATATCGGCATCGGCTGCTTCGGAGTTCGGCTTACGTTGTAGTTGGGCAGCTCTGCGTCGCTCGGGATTACCGCGGGGTGGGATTGGTTCCACAACTCTACCAACGATTTCGCGAGTCGCTTCAGGGTCAATACGAGTACGTCATCACGGATATTTCCTGCGCGAACCGACGGTCCCTCAAGGCGCATCTCAAAGTCGGCTTTCAGGTCATCCACACCTTCGTTTTTGAAGGCGCCGAATGGGATATCGTGCTCTGGGATTGGACGGAAACACGACACTAACAGTCGATTCGTGCGTGGTCGTCATTGACCGATCCAGATGCTTCGTGCCCTCATCGATGGCGTGGCGGCCCCAATTCTGGAATCTGGACAGGGTGCCGCCGCGCTGCAGAAACCGGGATCATTCAACTCGAAGACCATCGAATGGGCACCACACTTCAACTGGGAATCATCGGCAGCGGCTATATCGCCGACGTCATCGCCACCGCTCTTCGCGAAAGCGATCGGGTCAAATTGGCCGCAGTCGCCAGCCGCCGGCCCGAAGCCGCCCGTGAATTCGCCCGCCGAAACGGCGACGTCCCGGTTCATGAGTCCTGGGAGGCATTGATAGCCGACCCTTCCATCGGAGCCGTCTACGTCGCGACACCGACCTCGGTGCGTGAGGTCATCTGCATTGCCGCAGCAAAGCACGGTAAACATGTGCTTGGGGAAAAGCCCTTTGCGAGTCGTGCCTCCTTGAAAGCCATCACCGATGCCTGTCTTGAGCACGGCGTCGCCTTTCTGGACGCCACGCATTTCACCCACCATCCGCGAACCCACCAAATTCGAGCGGAACTGCCGCAGCGCACTGGACGGCTCGAAGCGATCCGAACCTCCTTTTTCTTTCCGTCCTCCGACCGCAACAATATTCGGCTCCAGCCCGACAAAGAACCGACGGGGGCCATCGGCGACATGGCCTGGTATTCCATGAGGGCCATCGCCGAATATGCGAACCTCGATTCCACCGTGGTTCACTGCCATGGTGTTGCCCGAAGGGACCCCGTCACCGGAGCCTTTATCCGCGGAGCCGGGGTTTTACAATTTTCTGACGGCCTCACCAGCACCTGGGACGCGGGATACACGGTCGGAGCCTGCCTGATGGACCTGGACCTGATGGGGGAAAAGGGCGTCATCCAGATGGATGATTTCGTGCTGGATTGGTCGGGAGGTTTCCTGATTCCCGACAACACCCGTCCGGTCGGTTTCACGCAACGCACCGGACTGGCGACACCGGCCGGATTTGAGCGGGTGGAGACCCCGAGTTCCAAGCGTCAGGTGGTCCGAATGCTGGAGAATTTCGCCGAGATGACCTCAGACCCCGGCGGCGACGCCGTTGTGTCGAGCATTCGCCGAAGTGAACGAACGCAGGCATTGGTGGACACGGTCTTTTCCAACTTGGAATTCTAGCAATTTCCGACCATGGACCCTGTAATTCAAAGCCTCATGGACCGGTACCAACTGCAGCCGCTTCCGGTGGAAGGGACCCTTTTTGCGCAGACCTACCGGTCGGTGGCAGAGGTGTCCCCGGGCCATCCGGCGGGAACCGCCATGGTCGGTCTTTACTGCGAAGAACCGCCAAGTCACTCCCTATTTCATCGCCTGACCCTGGATGAGATATGGCATTTTTACTCGGGCGACCCATTGCAACTTATTTTGTTGAAGCCTGACGGATCGAGTGAGGACGTGATTTTGGGGCCGAACCCAGCCGCTGGTCATTTTGCGCAGTATTGTGTTCCTGCGGGTGTTTGGCAGGCGGGGCACTTGATCCAGGGGGGACGGTATGCCCTTTATGGCTGCACACTGGCTCCGGGGTGGATTCCCTCGTGCTTTGAAGCCGGTACGAGGTCTGCGCTGATGGCCAGCCATCCGGATCGGGCCGAAGACATTGAGCGTTGGGCATGTCCGGAGGAGAACAGTCGCTTTCCTGCAAGTCCCCAATATCTGCGGGGATCATCACCGCTCCCGATCTAAAAGCACATTGGTAGCGTGGCTCCCGTCAATTCGGAGGAGTTCCAAGACACGCCGGCCACGCGATTCAGAACAAGTTATATCCAACCTGATCCCGAGCGCCACGGGTGGGGCGGTGCCGTTTCGCAGACCTCCAGGTCTGCCGAGCTGGTCCACGTGGCCAGGGCTGGGGGACTTGCCGACGGCCCGGCAGGTCTGGAAACCTGCAAAACGTCAGGATCCCACCCGTGGCGCTCTGGGGTCAGGCCGGGTATAACTTGCGATGCGGAGGTGGTACGGACCGCCGCGGCTCGACAGGAGCCTCGCCCTACCGATATGACTGTGATTCATTAGGTTGCAGACGAATCAACTGTTGAGGTCAAAAGCTGTTGTTTGGAATACAGGAATGTCTGCGAAACGTCGCGCGGCCGACGGTCTGCGCACCAGGTTCCTGGGCTCGATTCATGTCCGGATTCTGGAGGTGTTCCCTACCCATGTCAGTGTGACCTTGTGAGCATATCGGCGTTTTGCAACAGTGGCGGAGTGCAAGCCCCGTCACCATCCACCGTCATGAATGATGCCGTACTGGCGCGTCTCAAGCGTCGGCAACTTCAGCTTTCGGTGGGTTGCGCCGCCACCTTCCTTTCCGCGCTGCTGGCCCTGCCGCTCCTGAATTATTTCCTGCCGGATCAAATGGCCACTCGCATGGGTGGCTTCCCTCTTACTTGGTTGATTCTGGGGGTGTTGTTTTTTCCCTTTGTCTGGGTGATCGCCTGGGTATTCATCCGGAGAAGCATGGCCCTCGAAGCGGCGGAGGTCTTGGAATTGAAGCGAAACCGTTCCACAACAACCTGACCGGGTTTTTGATCCCTCCAAGTGACTACAAGCATGTCATCCATTCTCTTTGCCGCCGTCGATCCCTACATCCTAACACTAAGTGCCGTGACCGTGATCGTCACGGTGTTCATGGGCTTCTGGGCGGCCAGGAAATCCAAGTCCGCCGCAGATTTTTTTGTCGCCGGTCGCGGAGTGAGTGTTGGCTGGAATGCCTCGGCGATTTCCGGTGAATACCTCAGTGCTGCGTCCTTCATGGGAGTGGCTGCCATGGTGATGAGCAGCGGCTACGATGCTCTCTGGTACCCGGTCTGTTACGCCTGTGGCTACCTGTTCCTGCTGTTGTTTATTGCCGGTCCCTTGCGCCGGTTTGGTGCCTACACCATTCCTGACTTTGCCGAGGGGCGCTATGACTCCCCGCTCTTTCGCAAGATAGCCGTCGTGTTTGTCCTCTTCATTGGCTGTTTTTATACCATGCCGCAGATGAAGGGGGCTGGCACCACCCTCGCTTATATTTTCCCCGGACTTCCCTACTGGGCGGGAGTGGTCTTGGTTGGCTCGGTCATTACCCTGAATGTGGCCCTCGGTGGAATGAAAGGCATCACCCTGGTTCAGGCCTTTCAGTATTGGGCCAAGATGTTTGCCATCTCGATCCCGGTCTTTGTCCTGATGTCGGTTTACGGTGGCTATGGCCACCAGCTTGAAGCCAAACCTTCCGTTCCGCTTCCGGAAAAGGCACCGGCAGAATCGGCCTGGATGAATCCTTTTGGCCCGTTGACAACCAAGGCGGCCAAAGCGGTCAAACCAAAGCTGGTCTATGAGGGACCCCGGGTGAATGTCCTGAAGGAAGAATGGGGACTCAAATTGGACCAAAATGGTCTGGCCAGTTCGATTCCCGGATTGGCGCTGGCCGTCGGAGAGGGGGATTACCCGGCGGTGGAACTGGCCAGGGAATATGTCCACACCCAAATGGTCGAAAAGGGATTCCTTGCACCAGGACAGACCGTCATCCTCGAAACCAGTCCGAGTTTACAAACAAAAACGATTCATTGGAAGAGTAGCGAATTTCAATCGGCCGAAAGCCATGGGCAAGCCCTGCTGGCGACTCTGAGCACCAACGGGGTCAGCGTCGTGCGGGACGGTAATGGCTTTACCGCATTTCCCACTTCGGAAGGAATTCTCCGGTCCATCGATGCCCGACCCTACGCCCTGTTGTACACTTATTCCCTGATCATCGCATTGGTCTGCGGAACCGCAGGCCTTCCGCATATCCTGGTTCGGTTTTATACCAACCCGGATGGAGTTGCCGCCAAGCGGACGACCATGTGGGTGATGATCCTCATTGGTATCTTCTATGTCTTTCCGCCCGTCATGGGGGTGCTTGGTCGGAACCTGATGCCGGGGTTGTATTCCGGTGCGGGAGTGAATGGGACCGATGGTCTGGTGCTCAAGCTCCCGACAATCTTGCACGAGCGATTCGGAGTTCTCGGTTCGATTCTCAGCGGCATCACCTGCGCCGGTGCCTTCGCTGCGTTTATGTCCACCTTCTCCGGTCTGCTTGTCAGTATGACCGGGGCACTCGCCCATGATGTCTACGGGCGCATTCTTCGTCCTCAAAGCACCGCTGGGGAGCGGATGCAGATGTTCAAGTGGTGCGCCGTGGTGATCGGCGGGGTTTCGGTTCTGCTGGGAACGATGGTGGAAAATTTTGAAATTAATTTCATGGTGGGCCAGGCCTTTGCAATTGCTGCCGCCAGCTATTTCCCCCTGTTGTTCATGAGCGTCTGGTGGCGCGGCATGACCATGAAGGGGGCGGCGACCGGCATGTTATCCGGCGGACTGCTGGCCATGGCGGCGATTTCACTGACCAGTTGGACCACCTTCATTACCGCGCAGTCGGCGAAGTTCAAGAGTCTGGGGCGACCGGAGCCGGAGTGGTTTCACTCGCTCAAACCGTATTCTCTGGCCGATTATTGGGCGGTGCACCCTTTACTTCGCATTTTGTGTGAACAGCCCGCCATCTGGGCGGTACCTCTGGCCATTCTGCTGATGATCGTGGTGTCGAAACGAACTGCCCGCGACATTCCAAAGGATATCCGGATGAAGATGCTGGTTCTTCACGCCCCGGAGGAATTGGGGCTCAAGCAGGAATACATCCGCGACCATGAGGGAGCGCACTAGTGTCGTGTATCCGAAATAGCTTGCAGTTTGTTGCGCCTAAAATGCCCCAGGGCGAGGCACGAGGAGGGAGCATACCCGACAGCGGTCTGTGA
>CAITXU010000269.1 GCA_903896505.1 uncultured Verrucomicrobiota bacterium
TTCGGGTTGGGCGAGCATCTCCACGCCTATCCCCACCAGTTGTCAGGCGGAATGCAGCAGCGGGTAAACATCGCCGCCGCCCTGGTTCATCAACCTCAAATCCTGCTGCTCGACGAACCCCTTGGTGCGTTGGACGAAATCACCCGCGAGTCCATGACTGAATGGCTGGCCGGGGTCCTGGCCCGGACTCAACCGACCACCCTGTTGGTGACCCATAGTGTCGAGGAGGCGGTGGTCCTGGCGGATCGCGTGGTCATCCTATCACGATATCCCGGGCGAATTGCCCATGACCTCCCCATTCATCTGCCACGTCCCAGGGATATTTGGGGCAAACCAAGTCCGGAATTTCAGGAAACGGTGCGGACTGTTCGGGGTCATCTTCATGCCGTTCTGCGCGCCACAGGAATATGAGTGATCGACGAGCCTATTTATTAATGTTGGTATCGGTGGCGGTCATCTGGCTGCTGGCGGTCCGTTGGTCAGGACTGCCGCCCTTGACGTTGCCGTCTCCGGCCAAGGTCGGAGAAGTCCTTTGGGATGAACGGTCTGCCATGCTGGAAGGCACCCTTTCCACCCTGTTTACCGCCCTGTTGGGTTATGCATTGGCGAACGTCATTGCCCTGTCGCTGGCCATCGGTTCCGTCTATATCCGCTGGCTGGAGGCGTTTAGTACCCCCTGGGTGGTGGTCTTGAAGAACATTCCGTTTGTGGCTCTCGCCAGCCTCTTGATCATCACCATGGGGAGTTCCCTGCTTCCCCGCCTCATCATCGTGGTGCTGGTCTGCTTTCATCCGCTCCTGGCCAATCTGAATCAAGGTCTGAAGGCGGCGGACCGTGTTTTGATTGATCGAATGCGAACCCTGGACGGTTCACGTTGGGAAATTTTCCGGTACGTCCTCTGGCCGAGTGCACTTCCGTACTATCTGGCAGCACATGAGATTGCGTTTACCACAAGCATCGTGGGAGCCATCGTGGCGGAATGGTTCCTGAGTCGTCAGGGACTGGGCCATATCCTCGTTCAGGGAATGACCGAGTACCGGGGCGACCGCATCTATGCTGCGACGCTGATATCGAGCGTGCTGTCCTTCGGGGCTTACTGGATCTGCCGCGCAGCCGGGCGCCATCTGACCCGCTGGCAGCGGGCTTAGTTTCGGGCTCTTTCATCTGCGCAAATCTGCGTCATCTGCGGACAATTGCCCCACCCAGGCATAGCCCGGAGAAAAGTCCGCAGATGACGCAGATTGACACAGATGAAGAAGCGGCGTCAGGCCAGTTGTCCCTGCCAGATGGTGATGGCGGTGCCTCCCAACCAGACCCGGGTGCCCTCCAGGCGAAGGTGTATTTCGCCGCCGCGAAGGCTCGCCTGCCAGGCGAGGAGTTCGGTTCGCCCGGTTCGCGCAGCCCAAAAGGGAGCCAGGGTGCAGTGGGCGGAACCGGTGACCGGGTCTTCGGGAACGCCCGCGGCCGGAGCGAAGAACCGGGAGACCAAATCATATCGACCATCGCCGGCAGCGGTCACAATCACTCCCCGGACCGGAAGTCGGGAGAGTGCGGCTAGGTCGGGATGGAGGCTGCGGACCGTCGCGACATCCTCCATTTCGACGAGATAGTCATCCACACTCCGTCCGACCCATTTTGGCGAGGCTCCCAGGGCTTCCGCGAGTCCGTCGGGTGCAGGGGCTTCCAGGGCGGTTCTGGCGGGAAAGTCCATTTCAATGCGCCCATTTCGATGCCAACAGACCAATTCTCCACTCTTTTCGGTGAAAAACCGGGCGGGGCGCTCCCGGGAGAGGGTTCCCGATTTCCAAAGGAAATGGGCACTGGCAAGAGTAGCGTGTCCGCAAAGGGCCACCTCAGTGGTCGGCGTGAACCAGCGCAATCCCCACCCCTCGTCCCTGGGCACGAGAAAGGCGGTCTCCGACAGCTTCATTTCAGCCGCGATCTGCTGCATCCAGCGAGGTTCCGCCGCGGCATCCAGGAGGCAAACGGCGGCGGGGTTGCCGGTAAACGGCACGGAGGCAAAGGCATCGATTCCCCAGATGACGGGTCGGTCCATGCCTGTATTGGTAACCGAATCCAAAACGGCTGAAAAGCTCCGTTGCGTTGACAGACGGAGTGGGATTCATAGGGTCCAAGGATGTTGACGGGTATCAGGTGGTTCCTCGTGTTGCTGGTGGTGATGCCGTTTGTCTCGGCGGCTGGCGATAACGCCGCCGCCAGTTCCCCATCGCCTGGGCTGGACGCTTCGATCCAGAGGGGGCGGGTCCTGTACCTGGCCCACTGTTCCATATGCCATCAACCCACCGGTCGAGGCAGCGGCGATACCTATCCGCCGCTGTATAAGTCCGATTATTTGCGGGCCAACCCCACCATCGGTATTCGGGCCATTGTCGGAGGTCTTTCGGGCGAGATTTCCGTTAATGGAAAGACCTTTAACGGCCAAATGCCCGCCGTCCTTCTGGATGACGGGCAAGCAGCTGACGTTTTGAATTTTGTCCTACACACTTGGGACAACGGGACTTTGGAGGTCAAGGCCTCTGCTGTAACAGCCATTCGTCGAACGACGGATTTCCCGACCTATGAAAAGCTGGTCGCCGCCGGCCAATTCCGTCCATTGCCGACGGCTCCGGACGGATTAGCGGTCTCTGAATTCCTTCGATTGCCCGATTTTGCCACTCGGTTGGCTGGAGACGGGAAGGGGAGTCGGCTCTATGTTTTGGGTCAGCATGGAACCGTCTGGAGTCTGGATCTATCGAAGCGAAAACTGACACCGATCATTGTTCAATCCGATCTGGCCGGTCTACAGCCGTCCGAGATTTCAACTTTGGGACTGGCATTGGATGGCGAAAAGCGCCTTTGGATAACCGTGAATCAACGGGTCGAAACCCAACCGTTGGTCACCAACGAGGTCTCCATTTATCGCACCACCCAGCACGACACCAACGGCAACCCGACCCACCCCGAGCTCTGGTTCAAGACGGGCTATCCCTTCGGTGTGGGACCGTACAATCATGGGGTATCGGAGCTGCGCTTCGGTGCTGATGGCATGCTCTACGTGAGCAGTGGGTCCCGGACGGACGGGGGTGAAACGGGAAATGCCCCGAACCTGGGCAGGATGGGTGAAACGGATATCACGTCGTCGATGTGGCGTTTGGACCCGCATGCAGAAAGGCCCCAGATCGAGGTCATCGCCCGCGGCATCCGGAATGCCTATAGCTTCAACTGGGATGGAAACGGAAATCTATTCACGGTCAGCAATGGCCCGGATGCCCATGCGGCGGAAGAGATGGATTTCGTTACGTTGCCCAAACCGGGCGAAGCACCCGAACACCACGGGTTCCCCTACCAGTTCGCGGATGCCCCTGCCTCACAAAAATGGTACCCCCACACTCCGGTCGCATCCGATGGACAACACTTTGTCTTGCCCGTTCTGAATGAAGGGCCGGATGGCATTGTGGATGGCAAGCCGATGTCGACCTTCTCGCCCCACAGTTCACCGGCTGGACTGGTTTGGACCGGAGTGCGATGGCCCGAGCCTTACCGGAATGCGTTCCTAGTCGGACGTTTCGGGAATTTAATTCCGGCGGTGCACGGTCAGGATGCCGGTTTCGATGTGCTCTGCCTCCACCTGGACCGGAGGTCCGACGGCCGATGGGTGGCTAAGACCAAGTCATTTTTGAGCCGCCTCGGACGTCCGATCGACCTGCATCTGACCGCCGACGGAAGACTTTTCGTGCTCGAGTATACCCGTCCGACGGACTTTAAGAGTCAGGCGGGATGGCTCCCGGGACGGATTCTGGAGGTTCGGCCTGTCGATAAGACGGCGGCGGGCCAGTAGGGGGCAGCCGGTGCTGACGCCCGAAGGGAGTCATCAAGCACATAGGGATGCCATATTAGCCCGGTTTTGAACTTTCAGGTTGTCAGCTTCGCTTCATGCGTAGCAGGTCTCCCCGTCACCGGTTGCCGGTTTACCCGCGCCCTGCTACCGAGGTGCCTTTTGAATAGGAGAGGTGGTGATCCCCGCAATGATTTGGGACTTGCAGGAGCGCGTCCCTCCGAAGGAGGGACATCCAA